>CAZWZO010000147.1:0-2756 GCA_964638525.1 uncultured Muribaculaceae bacterium
GTTTATATCACAAAATAGTAGGCTAAGTCCTACTATTTACTTTTTAAAGGGAAAATGATAGAATTGGTATAGATAATTGTTGGGATGTGAAAGATATGCTTTTAAAAGATTTAGAAGTAGAAGATTTAAGGGAAATGGATTGTTTTACTATATTGGGCGTTACACCACAGGCAACTATACCAGAAATAAAGAAGGCTTATCATAGAGTTGTTCCTTATTTCCATCCAGATGTAAACCCAGATGATAAAGATGCAGGAGAAAAAATGCAATTTGTAAATGCAGCCTTAGACAAAATAAAAACAGAAGAAAAGAAAAACCGATATATTCGTTATTATTATCAATCGGATTTACTAAAAACAAAGAAAGTGATTGAAAAATATAAACAAAAAGAGGCCGAGGAAAAGCAAAGAAGAATGCAAGAGGAACAAGAACAACAAGAAAAAAAGAAAGAGGATGCTCCTTCACATCAAAAGGCAGGGCTATCTGTACAAGTCCCTCGTGAATCTGAAGAAGAAAGTAAAAAAAATCCTTTTTCTGATATAATAACTTCTTCTACAGAAGGGCTTTCTTATCAACCAACAAAAGAGGATTCCACTACTTATCAAACAGAGGAACATAGGAATACTCCGAGTGAAGAGGAACAAGAAGAAAGAAGATTTCAGGATTTTTTAAATAGTAGGGGAGAAGCATACAAAGCTATGTATAATTCTTATTACCAAGATTTAGTAGATGTAGTTGTTGATGACGGGGAGTACCGTGATTTAACAGGTAGACAAATAAAACAGATTGTTAGAAAACTCGCTGTAGAGTATACCGATAATGCTATGGCAAACCAAAACTATCAACAACGAGCAAATCGAAGATAATAAATTTAAAAAAATGTCTTGCTATTTTTAGAATCATGGACTATAATAACTAATTGTGAGAGAAAATTGTAGATAAAGTACGAAAAATGTTGAAAAAACATGTACGAAGTGTTACAATTCTTATAGAAAAAAAGCGAAGGGAGGGATTATCTTGGGAACAACAGCGGTTGTTAGAAACGGAAACGTTGATGCGGCATTAAAAGTATTAAGAGCTAAAAACGCTAAAGATGGTTCATCTAAAAAAATTCGCGATAGAGAAGAAGGTTACTTGAAGAAAGGCGTTCGTAGAAGAATCGAAAAAGAAACGAATACAAAGAACTGCCGAAAGAGAAATCGTAACAAAGATAGAAATAGAGATAAATAATTCTGTACTATGTATAGAATTTTTTTATATGAATAAGGAGGAAATATGGATTTATTTGAAAAGTTTAATCATGATATGGTTCAAGCAATGAAAACAAAAGATAAGGAACGTTTAACTGTGCTTCGTATGGTAAAGGGTGCGATGCAATTAGAACATATTAACCAAAAAAAAGAAATGAATGAAGAATTATTAATTGACTGTGTAAATAAACAAATTAAGCTAAGAAAAGATTCGGTTTTAGAATTTGAAAAAGCGGGGCGTGCTGACTTAAAAGAACAAACGGAAAAAGAACTGGCTATACTAATGGATTATTTGCCAGAACAATTATCAAAAGAAGAAGTGGAAAAGATAATTGATTCTGTCTTTGAAAAAGTACAACCTACTTCACAAAAGGATATGGGAAAGATTATGAAAGAAGCTACACCTTTATTAAAAGGAAAAGCAGATATGAAAGAAGTTAGTACAACAATTAAAGAAAAATTAGAAAACTTATAAGACTAGAAATAGTCTTTTTTTCATATACTTTTTTAGGTGAAGGGTATGAATTTAAACATAAAAAACTTTCTTTTTGACAAGAATTTTAAAATTACGATTTATGATGGTGTAATCAATATTGTAAATTATGAAAAGATCATTACATTGGAAGAAACACGTATTTCCCTTATGTCTTCTTCTAAAATCATTACGATAAAAGGAGAGGGACTCATCATTCGAAAAATGCTAGAAAACGAAGTGTTGATTACAGGAAAATATAGTGAGGTCGTTTTTAATGAAATATAGTTATTATCGAGTTAAAATAACTGGAAAAGATCCAAAAGCCTTCTTAAAAAGAATTTTAAAATTACCTATTTATTTTTTAAACATTACCTATTTTTCTAATTCTGTTTATATAGACATTGATTATGAAAACTATCAAAAATTAAAAAATATAAAAACTTCTTATTCTTTTAAAATTGTACGAAGGTATGGAGTGGATAATTTTCTTTTTTGTATTAAAAAATATGGGATTTATTATATAACTTTGCTTCTTTGCCTTGGCGTTGTTTTCTTTTTATCTCATATTATTTTTGATGTAGAAGTGATTCACAATAGTAAAGAAATGCGTGATCTTGTTTCTAGTGAGTTAAAAAAATATCACATAGAAAAATACCGTTTTGTAACCTCTTTTAAAAATCAGGAAGAAATTGCGAAAGAAATTATTTATAAAAATAAAGATGCAATTGAATGGATGGAGTTGAAAAGAGAAGGAACGAAATATACCATCAGTGTAGAAAAAAGAAAGAAACAACAAAAACAACAACAAGTACCCAAACGACATATTGTAGCAAGTAAAAACGGAATCTTGTTAAAAATAGATGCCAAAACAGGAGAAGTAGTTAAAAAAATAAATGATTATGTAAACAAGGGAGACATGGTTGTCAGTGGATTTATAAAAAACAAGGATACAGTAAAAAGTATAGTGAGTGCAGATGGAAAGATTTTTGCAGAAGTTTGGTATACTGTAAAGGTGAGTTTGTTGTTTCTTT
>CAZWZO010000148.1:0-2734 GCA_964638525.1 uncultured Muribaculaceae bacterium
TGCTGCTTTATCGTAAATGGATTGTGCTATTTGCACTTCTTCTTGAGAAATATTTTTTGTTTTATTTACATCCAATAATTTTTTTCTCGTCCAATTAATCTGTTCTAAAGATGAATCTATTTTTTTATTTAATTCCTCTATGTGATTGAATTTTTCAATTTTATACAAATCATTATTTTCGATTGCTAATTGTTTTTCATTGGCTTCTGTAACAACATCCTTTGATAAACGTTGTTCTACTTCTTTTTTATATTGCATTTTGTTTAATGTTTCATCCAATTTTTCTTTGTTAAATTTACTTGGATCTTCTAAATCTTCTTGCAATCTTTGATCTGTTTTTTCTATTATTTTTTTTACATCATCAGGAATGTTTTGATAAGTTTCTTCATAAAGAGCGGTATTTGCTTTGGTACCTTCTGCTATTGAACTAGCCGCTCCAGAAATGGCACTGATTCCCTGTAATCCAGCAGAAGAAACAGCTCCTAAAGCAAAATCAGTTGCAAAATTTTCTACTGTATATTCCTGTGTAATTATATCTGTTAAATCTTCTTCTTTTAAATAACTCATTTTTAAAATAAAGGGAGACATAATATCAGATACTACTTCTTCCATACCTTCACTGACTGCATTAAATGTAAATTGCGCTAAATAAGAACTCATTACTTTTTTTACGCTCTCATTATTAGCAACCTTCTTCATAGCTTTATATATACTACTGTCTGCAATCTTACCAAATTTACTTACACCACCAAATCCATTTCCTGGTATAAGTTCTACGGCTACTTCCACAGCTGTTGATAACAAGGCATAAGTTACAGCTCCCTCATCATCGGCTCCTTCTATATAAGCTTGAGATAAAGAATTACCAAAACAACTACTTGCAAATACAGCTGTTCCACTTCCTGGGATTAATGTGTTTGAAACAATAACGGGTACCATTTGTCCTATGGAACTTCCCACACTCCATAAGAATGTATCTTCTTGTATTACCGAATAATTTATAATGTATTCCTTAACAGTAGCATTCGTTCCTGGAATTGTCACATTAAATATATATTTGGATTTAAAATCTTCCCCTCTTTGTGCACCTGTTGCAGCATACTCATGCATTTCTTCTCTCGATTCACTATATGCTTGTGAATACTTTGCTTGTTGCTGAGCTCTTTCTTCTTTGGAAATTTGTCCTAGAGCTTCTTGTTCCATTAAATCCTTTTCTATTTCTTGTTGTGCTCCCAACATTTGGTATTCTCCTATTTTAGCTCCTGTTGTAAGTATTCCGTTTATGGAATCCACAAATCCTTCTGCTACTGAAGTTGCCACTGCAACGGTTGTACCTGCAGCCTTTTGGGCTACTTCCAAATCTGCTTCTGCATTTGCTGTTGCTGTTTTACTATTTGGTTCAAAAATGTTATCATTAAGCCAATTTAATATTTTTTGTCCCTTTGATGTTTCTTCAGAATTAATCGTTGTATCAGAGGAAACGGGTTTTACGTCGCTTTCTAATTTTTTTTCTACATCAAAATATTTATTTGTAGTATTTACATTAGGGGTACTGGTTTGATTTTTAGCAAAATTAGAATAGGATACTGGATTAACATTTGCTTGATTCGCATTAGAAAAATCATTATAATTTATATAGTTTGAGCCTTTTTTTAACTTAGCCGTGGCCCCTACATTCGCACTTGAACCAAGAGAAGAAAAAGTTGTAGAACGTGACATAATACTCTATCCTTTCTAAAAATTTAGTTCCAAATAATAAATTATTCTATTTTTATCTTTTCTTAGAATTTTCCAAATCATTGCATGAACTTAAAAATTCTATACATTTTTTATATTTTTCAACTCTCAATATATCTTTTTCACTAACACTATTCAATCTTGTTAAATCTGAGTTATGCTTTAAATCCGCTAGTTTGACATTTCTCGCAATCGGATTCTTGGATAGAGTTTCAACATAAGAAAAATAATCTACATTTTTATCATGCGTTAATAAAGAAAGTGCTTCAATTACATTCATGTTAAAACCAGCGTTTGACAAATCTTGTAATGTTGTATCTGTATCCTCAACAACATCATGTAACAAAGCAACAACAACTTCATCTTCGCTTTTCATACTTTCCGCAACATGCCATGGATGAAAAACATATGGAATTCCTGATTTATCTATTTGATCTTTATGCTTTTCAAACATAATAGTCATAGCTTTTTTTGTTTGTTCAGTATATATCATTTTCCCTGCCTCCCATTGTGGTTCTCACTGACCTCAATTCTCTCATAGTCCATATTAGGATTTGCAAATTTTAAAGATAGAGTTGGATCCAATTTCCAAGATCCATCTTCTTGTTTAAGATAATATTTATTATTATTGCTATCATATCTAACAATTTCTCCATCATTAAACTTTACTGAAATATAGTTGGAATTTTCTTTTACATCTGTTCTTCCGTTTCTATACATCTTGTTTGTTGTTGAGTTAATAACATAACTATATTCTTCATTTTCGCTCGAAAAAAAGCACAACGTGCCCTTTTCAAAATTAGCACTTGTATAATTTTCAGAAAACTCATTGAAATCCGAGAACTCTTCAAAAAGTGTTTCATCGTCTTCTCTAATTAAAGTGATATCTTTTATTTTTCCATCGCGCTGTTCCACTTCTTCAAGGATTTTAGTTAAGTCATCACTATTCTGTATTTCATTAATATCGTATACTGTTTCTTCTTTTTTCGTAGCTTGA
>CAZWZO010000149.1:0-2669 GCA_964638525.1 uncultured Muribaculaceae bacterium
AATAAATGAAAAAAATAAAAATGACATAAAATAAGTCATTTTTAAGTATTTATAGATAAGTTATGTATATTTTAGAATTCTTACAATGTATTTCTTCTTTTTTGTTTCTCTTACGATTCCTTGGTATTTATACTTTCCGTATTTTCTTACACTAAAAATATCATTTTCTCTAAGAAAATAAGAAGTTTTGGTAGCTATTTCGTAGTTTATAAGTACTTCTTTCTTTTGTATTTTTTCTTCCACTTTGCTTCTAGATAGATTTAAAAGAGAGGCGAGTAAAACATCCAATCTATTACTAGACACATGGATCTCTATTTTCTCAAAAACTCTTTCAAAGTTTTCAAACATAGAAAGCTCTTCTTCTTTTAGAAAAACATTTTCCTTTTTTATCTTTGTTAGATTTTGTTTCAAATATGAGGCTATTTCTTCAAGTACAAATATATAAAAGAAATTCTTTACTTTTATAATATCTCCAATATAAGAAGAATCGATTCCTAAAGAAAGAATGGTACCTAAAATATCTTGGTGTCTTAAGTCTTTGCTGTTTTCAATTTTAAATAGTTTTATATTTGGAGGTGTTTCTTTATAGAAAATTACTTTATCACAATCCTTAAATAAAGAGTAAATCTCATAACTTTCTTTCTTTAATTTATTTTTGATTTCTATTTGTTCCTTTTGATCTAAAAATAATGTACTTTTTCTCTTATTTAGTTTTTCTATACTATTGTCAATTTTATAATTATTTGTTTTCATGCAGATAGTATAACATAAAAAAACACAGATTACTTTCTTTTCTGTGCTTTTTTAAATACTTTGCTTTCTTTTTTTCTAGGATCTAAGTCCTGTCTAATACAATAAAGTAAAAAATTATCAATATTATATACTTCTTCTTTTAATATATCTTTGAATAATTCTTTTGGCTGGTTTCTTTCATATATTTTGTTTCTACAAAAAATAGTTTTGCTTACTGTTATAAAACAATTATCGATAAGTTTTCAAGTTGAAAATCTAATTTACAAAATAGAGAAAATATGATATAGTAAGGCAGATTTGGGGGAAGGAAAATGAATAAGTATATGGATACATTTCGTAAAAATGAATTATCAATTATACAGATCAACGCAATCTTAGACGAGATTATGTGTGATTTTAAACAGTATGGTCTTTCTAAACATTTTTTTACGGAAAGAGATTTTATGGAAACAGGCGCACATGAAATTTTTATGACTCTATTACAATCTCTTAGTGTACTAGATATGAGTACAAAAAATTGTTTCATTCAAACTGTACTTGCTAAAATGTCTCCTACATACGTTATACGTACCTTTATAGAAGTGCTTGTAAATACAAAGGAAGAACAAGCAAGAAAAACAATTATGGATTCTTTTAGAGAAACAAAATTTATTGATGATATTTGGTATAATCCTCACAAAGAGGAGTATATCCTAAGTAAAGACAATGAAAAAATAAAGTTTAAAAACTATTTTCATGATGATTACCAAGCTTCTATAAATCGTAATAGATGTCATGATGCTACTTATGAAAAATTAAGAGAATTTCATAAAAAAGGAATGCGAGTTTTTGGTGTGGGTGTTCAAGAAAAGTTTCTTGATGATGCGCATACTTGTTATCATACTTTTCTTATTTCCAATCATACTATGATTGATCCAGCCCGTAATCTTATTATTGGGTATGAAGATTATGAAAAACTAGTTTCTCCAGATGTTTTATACTGTGAAGAGGGCGAAAACATCTTAAAAGAGGTACAAAGTTTACAAATAAAGGATCCAATGTTTAATAATGGATACGCAGAACTTTTAAATTATGGCATGCATAAACAAATGATCAAAGAGAAAAAGAATTGACAAATTAAGAAAAAATATTATAATTAAAGTATATTTATTTGATTGAAGGAGTATCTTTTTTATTCTAAGTAGAGAGCGGATGGTTGGTGAAAATCAGCTAGAAGAAAAAGGAGAAGACATCAATATAAGAATAACGTATATCTGCGTTAAAGATTAAAGATAACAAATGTTATAAATTAGGGTGGTACCATGCTAGTAAGCGTCCCTATGCTATAGCATTTTTTTATTTAAGGAGGAAGTATGAAAGAAATATATAACAATACACTAAATAAAAGTAAAGTAAATCAAAAGGTAGAATTATATGGATGGGTATTAAAGAAAAGAAATTTAGGAGGACTTATTTTTGTTGATCTTCGTGATAGAAGTGGAATCGTTCAACTTGTTTTTCATCCAGAAATGAAGGATTATGAATTAGCTTCATCATTAAAAAGTGAATATGTAATTCGAGTTGTTGGTACCGTTTTAGATAGAGAAAGAGTAAATCCTAATTTAGAAACAGGAGAAATTGAGATCAATGTTGAAGAATTAGAACTTATTAATAAATCAAAAGAAATTCCTTTTTCTCTTGATGATTCTACTACAGCCTTAGAGGATACAAGATTAAAATATCGTTATTTGGATTTAAGAAGAAAAGAAATTAGTGATAAACTTCTTGTACGTCATAAAATTATGCAGACGGTACGTAGATATTTAGATGAGAAAGGGTTTATTGAAGTAGAAACACCTATTTTATGTAAATCCACTCCAGAAGGAGCAAGAGATTATTTGGTTCCTTCTCGTGTCAATCCAGGTTCTTTTCTTCTT
>CAZWZO010000150.1:0-2661 GCA_964638525.1 uncultured Muribaculaceae bacterium
AAAGCCAGCTAAAAGATGGGAGAAGGTAGTAGATAAGGTAATATTTATCATATTAGGAATCGTAATTGCTTATATATTTAGTAAACTTGGAATGTAAGAGGTGATAGGTATTAAGACATTTTTACTTAAGAACGAACGCTATATAAAGACTTTTATAGAAGCATTTTTTTCCTATATTGCTATTCATATTATGAGTTTGGATTTGACGAGTAAAACAGCGATTTCTGCTTTATTAGCGGGTGCGATTGGTAGTGGGTTGTCTGTTTTATTTAATAGAAAGAGTAGGGGGTAATATGAAAATATTTGGAATCGATATTAGTGCACATCAAAATTCTTTTGATTTTAAAAGAGCTGAAAAAGAGGGAGTAAAGTTTGTAATTCTAAGAGGGGCGTATGCAGGAGTAAAGGATAGTCGCTTTGAAGTGAATTATCAAAAAGCTCATGCGAATGGACTAGATGTAGGTGTATATTTATATTCTATGGCTGAAAATGAAAAAGAGGCTAAAAGAGAGGCAGAATTATTATACAAGAATTGTTTAAAAGGCAAGAAATTTGAATATCCTATTTATTATGATGTGGAAGATAAAATTCAAAAAAAACTTGGTAAAAAGAAAATGGATGCTATTATTCGAACTTTTTGTAATACGTTAGAAAAAAAGGGTTATTATGTTGGGGTGTATAGTAACTTAGATTTTTATAAGAATTATTGTAGTGGAGCAACTTTGGCAAAAAGATATACTTGGTGGCTTGCTTATTGGGGTGGTTATTTACCAAAGGTAGAAGGAAGCATTGAAATGTGGCAATTTGGTGGAGAAACCAATGCTCTTCGTACCAATTTAATCGCAGGAGTTGTTTGTGATCAAGATTATGCACTGAGTAACTTGAAACAAAAAATTAAAGAAAAAGGGAAAAACGGATACACAAAAGAGATAAAAAAACAAAATACAGAAGTGTATTATGTAGTAAAAAAAGGAGATACACTTTCTGCTATTGCGACAAAGTATAAAACAACGATACAAAAATTAATTGTTTTAAATCAAACTTCTTATCCAAAAATAAAAACGAGTAAAGGAAATTTTATACAAGTCGGTTGGCGTCTTCTAATTAAACGTTAAAAGAAAGCAAAGTTTGTTTTCTTTTTTCGTTGCCTTTTGTTTTTAAAAATACTATAATTTTAATACGGAGGTAAACATGAATAACGAGATAATAAAACAAATTAGTGAAGACTTAAAAATAAAGGAAAAACAAGTAGAAGTCGTTTTAAAAATGTTAGAAGAAGGAAATACTATTCCTTTTATTGCAAGATATAGAAAAGAAGCAACAGGTGCTTTAAATGAAGAAGTAATTAAGGCAATTGGAGATGTTTATGAATATCAAGTAAATCTATTAAAAAGAAAAGAAGATGTAATTCGATTGATAGAAGAAAAGGGAATGCTTACAGAAGAGTTAAAAAATGAAATTCTTAAGTGTAGTAAACTTGTTGAAATAGAGGATATTTATAGACCTTTTAAAGAAAAGAAAAAAACAAAAGCGAGTGAAGCTATTAAACTTGGATTGGAACCTCTTGCTAAAGAGATTATGAAATTTCCAAGAGAGGGTAGTTTAGAACAATTAGCAAAACCATATATCAAAGATCAAGTTAAAGGAGTAGAAGAGGCTTATACAGGAGCAAAATATATTATTGCTGAAAATATTTCAGATAATGCTGCTTACCGAAAAGATATACGTAAATATATCTATTTTCATGGTATCTTAGTATCAAAAAAGAAAAAAACATCTCAAGATGAAAATAAGGTTTATGAAATGTATTATGATTATAGTGAAGAGGTATCCAAGATTAAGCCTCATAGAATTTTAGCTATGAATCGTGCGGAAAACGAAAAAGTAGTTACAGTAGGTATCCAAATTGATAAAGAAGAAGTCTTATCTTACTTAGAAAGAAAAGTAATTAAAAACAGACAGTCTTTTGTAAATGATCTTGTAAAAGAAGCCATTCTTGATAGTTATAAAAGATTAATTTTCCCTAGTATAGAAAGAGAAATACGTGCAGAGTTAAAAGAAAAAGGAGAAACCGCTGCGATTGAAAACTTTGGTAAGAATTTAGAAGCTTTGCTTTTAACACCACCTATGAAAGAAAAGGTTGTATTGGCTTTTGACCCTGGATATGTAAATGGATGCAAACTTGCTGTTATTGATAAGACAGGAAAGTATTTGGATTCTACTGTTATTAAACCATTTTTAAAGGGAAATAGTACTCTTTTCATTGCTCAAAGTAAAGAGATAGTAAAAGCTCTTATCAAAAAGTACAATGTGGATATTATAGCAATAGGAAATGGAACAGCATCAAGGGAATCAGAACAATTTTGTGCAGAATTAATTAAAGAAAACAACTTGAATTGTAAATATGTAATTGTATCTGAGGCAGGGGCTTCTATTTACTCCGCTTCAAAATTAGCTATAGAAGAATTTCCGGATTTAGCCGTAGAAAAAAGAAGTGCTGTAAGTATTGGTAGAAGATTACAAGACCCATTATCTGAACTTGTTAAAATACCACCAGAGGGAATAGGTGTAGGATTGTACCAACACGATGTATCAGAAAAAAAATTAAGTGAAAACTTAGATTTTGTTGTAAGTAAAGCAGTAAATAATGTAGGAGTAAAC
>CAZWZO010000151.1:0-2627 GCA_964638525.1 uncultured Muribaculaceae bacterium
AATAAGCCTGTTCATCCTCTAAATATTTATGATACAAGCTCATCTCTTCACAGCCTTTAGGAAGATGCTTATCTTTAGGATCCATCTTCTTTAACAATTCATATAAAAAGCCAAAAGAAAGTTCACAATCTTCTTCTTGATTTTTTATCCTATTATAAAGAAGTTTTACTGGATTATTTTCAAAAGAGAAAGCCATCCTTTCTCCTTCTTTTAGGCAAGCATAAATTTCCGTTAATAAATCGACAGAAACAATAAGTTTTGTACGATCGATACCATGTTCATCTTGTCCCTCTTTTATCTTTATCATATACCTCTCCTGTATATACATTATATCATAAAAGAAGCACTATTTTTTTATTTTTACCTTTTCACTTGACTCTTTATATTTCTCTTTGTTTTCTCTTAAAGACTTTTCAATGTCAATTCTAAAATTCAATACCCTCTCTTCCTTACCGTCTTCAAAGATTTTTTCCTCTTTAAATTGTTTTCCACCAAGAGCTTCAATTGTTCTTTTTGAACCAATATTTGTATCAATACAATCTACTTGTGCTTCTTTTATTCCATGTTTCATTAAAAACTCTAATCCCAAATACAAATTTCTCTTAGCATACCCTTTTCTTCTTTCTGTAGGACGAATACTATAACCAATATGTCCACCCACTTTTTTTAAATTCTTGTTAAGTGCTAGACGAATATTAATCATTCCTACAATCGTATCATCAGTTGTTCTTACTAAAAAGAAAGTCTCAGCTGGCACTTTTCTTTCCGAGAAAACTGTTTTTCTATCCGCTTCTAATTTTAAAAGCCAAGAGGCATAATTGTTAAAATATCGATCCAATCCACCCGTACCATTAATATTGGAATTGTATTGATAAAATTCTCTAATATAATTAATAGCCTGTTCTTCATACTTTTGGCTTGGAGTTACAAATACCAATTCTTCCATAGAATCACTTCCTTTCTTCTTTTTTTATGTCTAATTAAAAAATACGGAATAGCACTATATGTAGTGACTCCGTATTAAAACGTGTAAGATTTCCCTCTGTGTAGCTCGTATATTACTTATACACACTCACTCTGTTATTTGATTGCTTAAAATAAATTTTAGCATGACTCATCTCATCTTGCTTTTGCTTTTTTGCCAAATAATCTGCAATATAATAAGCACTTTCTGAAATAGTAATTTCTTTGGTTTTGTTTTTAAATATGTTTTGCACTAATTCTTTATTAACATTTTTATAATTAATTTTTGAAATAGCATCCCCTACATATTGGTGAAACGTTTTTACTCCGATATCTAAATCATTTCTTGCAATATCAAAATAGAACTGTGAAAAAGGTGACTTCATTTCTGCTAGAAGTTCTTTCTTATCACTGTTATCTTCTGAAGATAGCAAACTTTCTTTAGCACTTAAAATCATAGCCTTAAATAAATACGTTCCAACACTTTCCATAGGACAACCAAGTTGATCTAAAATTTCTAAGATTTCAATACTGTCATCTTGACCTTTTCTTATGTCGTTATGATCTCTTTGATATAATTTATAGTCAACCATTTCATTATCAACCGTCCATGTAACTGGAGCGTTACACCAAACTAAGTTAAAAGCAACATCTTCTATTTTTTCCATGTTCTTAACTTTTAGCATCAAATCCCTCCTTTCTTCGATTCCATGTTTACACATAAAAAAGCACAGAATCAGACTATCTAGTGACTCCGTGCTTGTAAACTCGTGTAAGATATTTTATCCCTGTGTAGCTCGTTATAAAACTTATACACACTCACTTGACACAAATAAGATAGCACACTTTATAAAATTTGTCAAATTGTGGATAGTAAAATTTCTTTGCATAAAAAAACTAGTAAAATATTACTAGCTCTAAAATAACACAAGGTTATTTAATTCACTGTAGCACTAAAACAAAACGAGTTACCAAATTTTAATTACCTTAATTCCAAACAAATTTATCTTCTTCAACTACCATGTTTTCTTTTTTTATTGCGCTTTTAGAATATATATAAAATCTATACAAGAATAGAATAAGGAAAATACTCTTTGCATTCTTCTCGTCAAGTAATCACTCTTTAAAATCACAGCATATATTAGTAAAAATATTCTTTGTAATGTCTTCTTTCACTTTATGACACCTCATAATAATATATGACTTTTACAAAATACAGGAGCCGTTTATTTGAAAAAGTGTAAAACTTTATAAATATTAAAAATTCCTAAATTCAATTTGAATTCAAGTCTTTGAAAAAATACACATTTTTAAATACTATATATTTTCTTTATTTCCTCGTTAGGTAATACTAATGTAAAACTAATATCATGCTTATTAACTAATTCTTCTAATCTAATTACAACATCTTTTGCTATATCAATATGTTTATAACAGTGTATGCCAGTACCAATACTAACAGATACTATATTTTTATAACCTTTTTCTGCTGCACTCTCAAATATTTTATTATAACTATCTAATAACTCTTTTAATGTTTCTTTACTTTCATAACTTTAAGGACCATGTATACCTAGAGTAATTCTTACCTCGTTAACTTTCATATATTCACTATAGTTATTTTTACAATATCCTTCTAAAAAATCTTTACTTGCTAATTTATA
>CAZWZO010000152.1:0-2612 GCA_964638525.1 uncultured Muribaculaceae bacterium
TATCATAATTTTATTAAATATTTGATTGAAATAGGAGAAGCTTATCCCTGTTTTTGTACAAAAGAAGAATTAGATGAGATGAAAGAACGTCAAGAAAAAAGAAAGTTTAGAACAGGATATTATGGAAAATGGGCAAAATGTAGAAAACTTTCTTTGGAAGATCAAATTGAAAAAATTAAAGCAAACGTTCCTTATGTAATTCGTTTTAAATCTCATGGTAATTTTGATACAAAATTTAAATTTGAAGATTTAGTAAAAGGTAAACTAGAACTTTCTGAAAATGATGAAGACTTTGTTATTATGAAATCAAATGATAAATTGCCTACTTATCACTTCGCACATTTGGTTGATGATCATTTAATGAGAACAACCCATGTACTAAGAGGGGAAGAATGGTTATCTTCCGTTCCAAAACATATAGAACTTTTTAAAACATTCGGATTTAAAGCACCAAAGTACATTCATACTCCATTGATTGTAAAAAAAGATGGAAATGGGGTTAGAAAATTAAGTAAAAGAAAAGATCCAGAAGCTTCCATGACTTATTACGATGAACTTGGTTATCCAACTTTAGCAATTATAGAAGCTCTAATGACAATCATCAATTCAAACTACGAAGAATGGCATACAGCAAACAAAGATAAAAAGTATACAGATTTCCAATACAGTCCTAAGAAAATGTCTTCATCAGGTGCTTTCTTTGATTTAGAAAAATTAGATAATATTTCTAGAAATATTATTAGTCAAATGCGTGCAACAGAAGTATACGACGCTTTGCTAAAATATACAAAAAAATATGATCAAGAATTTTATGCATTATTAGAAAAATACAAAGATTATTCTATTTCTTTATTTAATATTGAAAGAGAGCAGAAGAAACCAAGAAAAGATTATGCAAACTATAAAGATATTAAAAATCAAGTTTGGTACATGTATGATGAGTTATTTGACGAAAGAGAAAAGGAGTACGATTATCAAAGAATAACAGATAAAGATGAAATCAAAAAAATTTGTACGACTTATATTTCAAAATATTATAACATAGATGATGATAAAGATACTTGGTTTACAAAAATGCAACAATTATGTGATGAATTAGGATACGCTTCTAATATGAAAGAATACAAAGCTCATCCAGAAGACTATAAAGGAAACGTTGCAGATGTTTCTACAGTTATAAGAGTTTCCCTAACAACACGTTCTATGACTCCAGATTTGTATGAAATCATGAAATTGCTTGGAATAGAGAAAATTGAAAAAAGGATTAGTGAACTTCACTAGTCCTTTACTTTTTTTTCTTCTTAAGATATAATATGTCCCGTAGAAAAGAAGTGGTAATAGAGTGATGAATTTAAATGATTATTATTTGCATGCAACAGGTGGTTATTTAGGAATGGATAATGAAGATAATATAATTATAGAAATCTTAAAATCCGGAAAAATTTTGACTCCTGAGAGTAGAAATCAAAGAAGTCTAACATTGAGCTATGACAACGAAATTTGTTTATGTGATCCAAGAAAAAATACAGAAAAAATAGAATATTCTTCTTTCGTTCTTTATCCAATGTGTGGGCCTACTTTAGTATTAGATAGAGAAATAGAAGTATATACTCCTGATTTTAATGCAGATTATACAAAGGGATCAACCGATTTGTATGATGAAGTAAGGTGCAAAGGAGATATATCTTTATCGCACCTTAAATTTATAACTTTTCCAATCTTTGATAGTTTAACAAAAACACCTAAAAAAAATACAACTATTTCTAGTCCTGCAAAATTAGAATATTTAAATATTTTTGAAGAAAATATCAAAATAATTGAAAACGATTTTTCTTTTGTACCTGTAAAAGACATTTATACAGGAAAAACAATTACAGCAGGGGAAGTAAGACAAAAATTAAAAACTTTGATGCATGATTTTGTAAAGGATCCAACATAATGTTAGATTTGAAAGACTATTATTTGCATGCAACAGGTGGTTTTAAAGGATGCAACAATGACAGGAATGCAATTATTAAAATAGTGAGAGAAAAGGAAATTTTATCGAAAAAAGAGTTGGGGAGTTATTCTACTAAGCTTCAAATGGATGATGAAATTTGTTTATGTGATCCTAGTATAAAGAAGGAAAAATATTTTTCTTCTTTCTTTGAATATTATCCATTATATAGTCCTATACTTGTATTAGATAGAAAGATAAAAGTTTATAAACCACAATTAGCCTTTTTCCCAGAAACAGGACAAACAAATTTATATGATGAAGTAAGATGCAAAACGAAAATAGATATAGAACATGTACAATTTATAACTTTTCCTATTTACGATGTAGAACATCTAGATCAGTTACACATTGACTTTAATACAGTCATAAGTAATCTATGTGTATTTAAAGAAAACGTAAAGCTATTAAAAAAGGCTTTTTCTATTTATCCCCTTAAAGATATCTATACAGGAAAGGATATAGATGAATCTTATATTGAAGAAAAACAAAAAAGATTAGAAAGACACTGGGAAATATGGACATAAAAAAGAACTAACCAAAGTTAGTTCTTTTATTATCAAATGGTAGCCTGTACGGAATTCGAATCCGTGAATGTTGCCTTGAGAGGGCAATG
>CAZWZO010000153.1:0-2601 GCA_964638525.1 uncultured Muribaculaceae bacterium
TACTATCTGCAGATAAGGCTTTTTTTGTCCAAGTTTTGCTACTATCATACCCAGAATGAACTGTACAGTTTTTCCAGTCACTTGGATTGCTATTGCTTGTTTGTCCACCTTTTCTATTAGACCAACATCCTTTATCAGGATTGCAAAACACTTGATCGTTCGTACAACTTCTTAAGGAAAGAACCGTATCGGATCCAGATTGTTCTAATTTTACTCCATAAGTTCCACCCATAACACTAGGCCTTTTTAGTGAAAAACTACGAGCTACGATAGCTTGAACCTTCATTGCTTCTAAATCTGTTTCCCCAATTTCCTGTGCAATTACTCCAGTTACATAATATTCCAAATCATATGTTTCCTCTCCTGAAACATAACTGTTTCCTTCACAATTTAATAATTTTACCTTCACGTTACTATAAGTTTTATCGCCAACTTTATAATTACATACCCCACCAGTCGAAGTAGTTGTATTATCCGCCTCTTCACCAAAAAAATCGTGATATACTTTCACTTGATCATAAATGTCATCTAATAAATTATTAAAACCATCTTCATCATATTTACTTGTTTTATCTTTTAAAAATCCCTTTGTCAACCATTGTTCCACCAAGTTTTTTCTATAGGCTTCTTCACTATAACTAATTACAGAATAATCAGGAATATTGGGATCACTATTCATACACTTGAAAATTGTGTGTACATCTTTTTCCGTAATATCACTATAACTATATTGAAAACGTTCTTTTGTCACTTCTATAGTCATCAAAAAAACGATTAAATCCACACTTGAACCGTTGCTCTTGTACTGACTATATATAGGGGTCACCATGTTATTAAAGGCTTCATTTTGGTTACTCTGAAAATAAGTTTTACTTTCAGATACAATTTGACTATTATATTCACAATTACTACATATTGTAATAAACATGAATATAACAAAAACGGAAAAAATTACCACTTTTTTCCATAATTTTGTTTTTTGAATTGTTCTTTTTTCCGTTTTTTTCATACTATATATCACCTAACTTCTAAACTATAAGCCACCGCCAGAACCAAATGAATCAAGTTCTGCTGGGGTAACAACTACATTAATCCTCATTCTTCTATTACCACACACTAATAAGGCTTCTCCTTGAGAGTATCGTTTTATACTTTCCTTTTCATTATCATTTAAATCAATTAATTGACCTAAATCCTCTACTGCTTGTTTTCTAAGACCCATAATCATATAATAAGAAGCATTATCAAAAATTGCCTTTCCTTGAGTTATAACAGATGGATCACTAAAATCACTAGGTTGTTGAGTAATAATGATTGTACCCGTGTTGTATTTTCTTGCACGTCTTTGAATTTGTGCTAAAAATTCGGCACCCAAAACATTATTTTGACCAAGAAGAACATGAGCTTCGTCAACCATTAAAATTGTATTAACACCTGAGTCCAAACATAAGCCCCATGCATATTTTAAAATACTAAAGAATAGTGCATTTCTAACATTATCATCATTATTCATAAGTTCTTTAATATTAAATACCATGAAATCGCTATCATCGGATATTGTAGTATGACCATCAAAATAGAATTTTAATTCTTTGGTTAATGGTCTAATTTTTAACTCTAACTTTTCCATAATTGTTCTTTCTTGTGTTGCATCTGTCATAGATAATAATTTTCCTCTAATTGTTGCATACACATCTGTAAATGTTGGATAATCAGCTGAAGTAAATTTAGTAAAATCACTGTTAAAATCAATACCAAAACGTTTATAAGTATCTTGTACCACTTCACTAAAAAGTGTAAGTACATCTTCTTCTATAGAAGGATCATAATAACGCATGAAAGCTCTTAAGAATTGTAAGGTTCTAGTAAGTACAGCATAACTTGCGCCTTGCTTTATTTCTTCTTCGTCCATATCTGCTACAACTTCAAGTGGATTTATCATACCAAATTGTCCACCTTTACCCATATCTAGTGTATCTCCACCATATAATTGCGTCATTTCTTTTAGCTCGTCTTCTGGATCGATGCACACAATTTGACAGCCATTACGTATATGTCCTCTTAAAAGTAATTTTGCTGCAGTTGATTTACCTGAACCAGACGTTCCAAGTAATATCATATTGGCATTGTTTCTATTTAGTTCTTTTCTTTCCTGATATAAAAATTGATTAAATAAAATAACACCACCAGAGAAATCCACACCTAACAAAGTCGATAATCCTGGATCCTTTAAACTATCAAATATAAATGGATACATAGCAGCTAAAGTAACAGAAGGAATAGGAGTTCCTACCCTATCTTCTATATCCTGTTTTGGGAAAATAGGGATACAAGATTTTAATATTTTTTCTTGTTCGAATCTTAAACTTACTCCCTTTAATTCCATAGCTTCTAGATAATTTTTAACACTTACCTTTTTCATCTCTAAATCTTCTTTTGTGTCCGCTGTAACCATTATATGCATTAAAAAGTCAAATACATTCGCTTGAGAAGAAGCCATCATATTAACAAAATTTTCCAAACTTTCCCAATCTAAACGATATCTTTCACGCAATGTTGCATCTCTTTCGTCCTTATATTTTTGCTTTAAGTCAATTATTT
>CAZWZO010000154.1:0-2577 GCA_964638525.1 uncultured Muribaculaceae bacterium
AAATATGGAGGCAATCACAAAAAAAAGTATAGAAATTATGCAAAAGCATACAGGAAAAACTTTTAAAGTAGAAACCAAAAGAAGCGATAAGTCCTTCCCATTAAAAAGTATGGAGGTAAGTAGACAAATAGGTGGAGCTATTTTAAAAAATGTTTTAGATATGCATGTGAATGTAAAAAATCCAGATACACTTTTAAATATAGAAATTAGACCTTATCACACTTATATTTATACTAAAACGTATTATGGTTTAGGTGGATATCCAGTAGGTACACAAGCAAAGGGAATGCTTATGTTAAGTGGTGGAATCGATTCTCCTGTTGCGGGCTATTTAGCTTTAAAACGTGGTGTAAGTTTAGATGCAGTTTATTTTGAAGCAATTCCACATACAAGCTTAGAAGCCAGAAATAAAGTGATTACTCTTTCAAAAAAATTAGCAAAATATACCAATACGATTCGTTTACATGTTGTTCCTTTTACGGAAATACAAGAAGCAATCTATAAAAATTTAGATCCAACGTATTGTATTACAATTATGCGTAGAATGATGTATCGTATTGCTGTAAAATTAGCAAAAAAAGAAAAAGCTTTAATTTTAGTAAATGGAGAATCCATTGGTCAAGTTGCTTCTCAAACTTTAACGAGTATGTCTGTAATTAATGCAGTAACTTCTATGCCAGTAATTCGTCCTGTTGCATGCTTAGATAAATTAGAAATTATTGATATTGCTAAAAAAATTGATACATATGAAACAAGTATTTTACCATTTGAAGATTGTTGTACTATTTTTGTACCACGCCATCCAGTTATCAATCCAAGTATGGAAAAGTGCGAAGAATATGAAAAGAACTTTGATTATGAACCTATGATTGATAAAGCAGTTGAAAATACTTTTGTTCTTTCCATAAAAGAAAAAGAAGAACAAGAATTTAAAGATTTGCTATAACCAAAAATTTCCAAGTAAGAAAATGTATGTTTTGTAAAAAATTTCACATTCTATAAGTGTATAGGAGGTGAAAGAAATGAACAACAACACGAATACAATGAAAATGAGAGTACCTGGAGCTAAACAAGCAATCGATAAAATGAAATACGAAATCGCTAACGAATTCGGTGTTAATTTAGGACCAGATGCTACTTCACGTGCTAACGGATCAGTTGGTGGTGAAATCACAAGACGTTTAGTACAAAACGGATTAAACCAAATAAGTGGAAGTTATAATAATAAATAAGTAAAAAATAGATTGTAACTTAATGGATAGGGAAACCTATCCCTTTTTTATTTTGAATTTGAAAAATAAAAAAAATAGGAGTATAATGAACAAGACGTGTCTAGCAAGCAAAAAAGCTATAGGCAAACGTGGAGAAATATAGTATAATATAAAAAGAAAGACGAGGTAATGTTATGAAAATTATGTCAATTAATTGTGGAAGTAGTTCATTAAAATTTAGTTTGTTTGATATGCAAAAAGATGAAGTACTTGCATCAGGTCTATTTGAAAGAATAGGAATTGAAGGAAGCTGTTATACAATTAAATATAATGGTAACAAGGTAAAAGAAGAAATAGCTATGGAAAACCATACAGATGCTGTTAGTATTTTACTTGAGAAATTAATTTCTTTAGATATTATTAAAACTTTAGAGGAAATTGATGGTGTAGGACATCGTATTGTTCATGGTGGTATTAAATATAAAGAATCTGTATTAGTTGATGATAAAGTTATTGAATATATTGAAAGTATTAAAGATTTCGCACCACTTCATAATCCAGCACATGTACTTGGAATTAAAGCTTTTAAAGAAGTATTGCCTAAAGTACCAATGGTTGTTGTTTTTGATACAGCGTTCCATCAAACAATGGATGAAGTAAGTTATTTATACGCTGTACCTTATGAATGGTATGAAAAATATGGAGTTAGAAAATATGGATTCCATGGTACATCTCATAGATATATTACAAAGAAAATTAGTGAAGAATTAGGCAGAGATGATTTAAAAATTATCAGTTGTCATTTAGGAAACGGTGGTTCTGTTACAGCTATAAAAGATGGTAAAGTTGTAGATACTTCCATGGGATTTACTCCACTTGCAGGAATTGTTATGGGAACACGTAGTGGTGATGTTGATCCATCTATCATTCCATATGTAATGGAAAAAGCAGGACTTAATGCAAGCGAAGTTGTAGAAGCATTAAATAAAAAGTCAGGATATTTAGGATTAAGTGGAAAATACTCTGATTCAAGAGATATTGAAGATGGATATAAAGCTGGAGACAAGAGATGTATTTTAACACAAGAAAAGTTTATTAAATCTGTAGTAGGTTACATCGCAAATTATTATGTATTATTAGGTGGAGTAGATGTAATTTGTTTCGCAGGTGGTATTGGAGAGAATGCTCCAGAAGCTAGAATGATGATTACAGAAAAATTAGCATGTTTAGGAATTAAATTAGATGTAGAAAAGAATAATGTTCGTGGTAAATTACAAAAAATTTCTACAGATGATTCCACTACAGCTTTATACGTTGTACCAACAGATGAAGAATTAATGATTGCTATGGATACATTATCTTTAAT
>CAZWZO010000155.1:0-2548 GCA_964638525.1 uncultured Muribaculaceae bacterium
AAAAAGATGATAAAGATCTATATTTAATTGTTACAAGTATATTCATATACCCTCCTTATAAAAAAGAATTAAAGATACATCTTTAATTCTATGCTTTCCAGCGATTTCTTACATCACAGTTTGATGATAATGGAGATGGATCTGGCATCTTCATTTTTATAATTAGTGGTATTTTAAATGCTTCTCCGAATCCTACACAAGTACCGGGCTGTAGGGATTTTTGTTTTTCTACAATTTCTTCTGTAATATTTGGTAACATCTTACGAATGTAATCTACATCGTAAGGATGGGTCATTTTGAATATTAAGAAGTTTGAACATTGTGAAATAACGGTATCCGATAATTCTACAGGTCTTTGTGAAATAATACCAAGGATGGTTCCGTATTTTCTACCTTCTTTAGCGATACGTTCAAAAATATTGTATCCAATTAAATATAGATCTTTATCATCTTTTTGAATAAAACGATGGGCTTCTTCTATGATCAAATGGAAAGGAATGGTTCCTCTTTCTTTCATATTTTTTGTAAAATCAAAAATAAGTCTACAGAATGTTTTGGTAATTGCTTTTCCTAAATCATCATCAATGCCATCTAAATTAATATTTACAATTTGATATTTTTTGTTATCTTTAATTAATAGTCCTGAAATAAATGTTTTCGCATCTACAAAATTTGGAGCATTAAAGAAACGAGCATTCGAAGAACTAGAAAGTTCATGCAAACGTACCTTTAAAGTAACCGCATCGGAATACGTGTTTTCATTTCGTAAAAGTCCTTCCGAAATAAGGGCAAAATTCAATGCTTTTTCCAAGTCTGGTAAGGTATAATATCCTTCCGTTGGAGCATGGTAGTTTTCAAATTCTTTTCGAATAAAGTTACTAACATATTCTGTTAATAAAATTATTTCTGCTAATTGTCCGTTGGATTCAATTGTAAAGCATTCTCTAAATTTTCTCGTGTAACCAATTCCTTGTACTTCGGCTTCTATATTGAAGTTTGGTGTACTGCAAGATTCTAAGATAGAAAAGATTTCATCTCTTTTCGCAGCAGAAGATCCACTACTATATAAGATTGTCATAATAGCTCTTGCAATCAAATAATCTTTATATCCTTGTGCTTTATCCCCACCTGCTGAAAAAGCTCTAGCTAAATCTAACATTTTTTCTAGAATGGAAATTTGCGAATGATTGGTACACTGTAATAGTAAAGCCAAATCATCTACATTTAATAAATAAATAGGTAAAAGTAATGCTTCTCCTTCTGTAGGATTATCCTGGGTTGTCATTAATCTATAATTATAATTTGGATTTAAATTATGGATGCTTCGAAAAGCATTCGCATACTCACCTGATGTATCAAAGAAAAACATATTAGCACGAAATGGAAATAGAGTTTGATTTTCAAAAACATTTTGAACAACACGACTTACTCCACAAGATTTACCACTACCTGAGTTACCAAATATGGCAAAGTGATTACTAAAAAATTTATTTACATTTACATAGACTGAAGATTGATCATAGTAAGGACTTGATCCCAATAGTAAACTATTTTCATCACTATCTCCAAGCAAAGCAGGCACTTCTTCTTTATCAATTACTCTTAATGTCGAATCTAAGGAAGGTTTTCTCGTTAGACCTCCTACTAATTTTCCATCTACAAATTCACCCAGTAGTTTTATTTTGATAATTTCTTTATCGATGTCTTCTACCTCTCCTAATATTTTTACACCATCTTTTTCAAAAATAACATGCATATTCATTATATCTGTTGTAACATTTTCACCAAGTTGAACATGTGCCATGTTATTGCTGATATATACTATTTTTCCAAACATGTGCAAAACTCCTTTTTATTCTTTCTTTATTATATTATTTCTTGTATTTTCTCTAATAGTTTATCATCAATTTCATTTTTTAGCAATTCATATAGTTGTTCTTTTTTCTGTTTTAACTTTAATTTTTCTTCAAATTCATATAATTTCTGTTCTACGATTTTTAACTGTTTCGAAACAGCACTCCTACTTACTTGATCGTTTTCAGAAATTTCACTAAGGGAAAGATTTTCGAAATAATACTCTTCAAAGTACATTTGTTGCTTTTTAGTCAACAACTGACCATAACAATCGTATAAACTATTTAAATATAAATATTTTTCCATTATACATACCTTCTTACAATTCCAATTGTTCCAGATAAAATACAAATGATTCCCACAATCAAGTACAAGACTGTGAATTTATCACGGTTGTACACCCATTTGTTGTTATAGGACATAACTAAAAAATCAATTCCTACAACTACTTGCGTAATATCAATAAACACATTTCCTTTTATTAGAGCTATTATTCCTAACACAACTGCGACTACCGTTACCAAAAGTTGAAACAAAACTCCTACTAAACTGTATTTGTTTGTTTTGAATTGTTTGTTTTTCTTTTGTACTTCTTTTTGTTTCATTTTTCCTCCTACATCATATCTTTAAATAAACCATATATATATTTTTCTATATCAAACACTTGTAAATCTTCTTTCTTTTCTCCAAGTCC
>CAZWZO010000156.1:0-2477 GCA_964638525.1 uncultured Muribaculaceae bacterium
CAAATGGTATAATTATCTCTAGAATAGGGTGATATGGTGAAAAAAAAGGTTAAGCTGTTACTTGTTTTAATGGTAATGATTCTTTTGACGGGTTGTGCGAAAGTAAATACAACTATGGATATAACAACAAAAGATGTAAAACTAACAATTATTTTGGCCTGCAAGGAGGCTTTTAAAGATCAATTAAAATTAACAGACGAACAAATAGATAATTATGCTAAACAGAAATATTTTGTTGAAGATTATAATGAAAATGGATATGTGGGTTACAAAATAACCAAATCTTTAGGAAAATTAAGCTCTTTAAAGGGAGCAAAGAAATACGCTATTATTCCTATGCAAAAGTATATTTTGGCAGATAAAGACGCTAGTAAGCAAATGTTTAATAGTGTTTTGGGTGTATATAGTGCAAGATTTTATTTTCCAGATAATCTTTATACTTATCTTCCAGATGCAAATACAGAAAAAGATAGTGAAGTGCAAAAGGAAAACCTTAAAAAAATTGAATATAAGTTTACAGTTACGCTTCCTAGTAGGGTACTTAGTACCAATGCTACAGAAGTAAGTGAGGATAAGAAAACATTAACTTGGGATCTTTCTGAAGGCCAAGAAGTAAAGTTTACGTTTACTCCATATTTAACAATTGCTATTGTAATTGGTTCTATTGTTCTCTTACTTGTTATTTATTCTATTTTTGCTACATGGATCGATGGACTAAGGGGAAAAACAAGGGGATTTAAAAGTAAAGTAAAAGCAAATCCTAAAAACAGTGATGCCTCTCCTTTAGGACCTATGTTAGTAAAAAACAAATACAATAACAACGCCAATGTTTCTTTTGATACGAATGCTCAAGAAAGTAATACTTATCCAGATCGTTTTTATGACAAGCAGCAAGTAAATACTCCTTTTCCTTCTGCTACGCCAAATTCATCAAGTCAGGTAGAAAACACTTTGCAAACAAATGATCAGGATCTGTTTCATTCTATACAACCAGTTGATGCGGATTTTGGTGTAGAGATAAATCAAACAAATCAACAAATAGTCGGTCCTAAAGATGCAAGTAGCAATGTAAATTTGAATCCATCTACGACTTCTGATTTAAACAATATGTCTAACATGACTTCAAATATGGATACGGATAATAGTACCGCTATTTATAATGATACGAATATGATGAATGGATACAAAAGAGAAAATCAGGTTGTATCTTTTAGAAGAGAAGAGGAAAATCCTACTTTTACCCAGGAATATAATGAGGAACAAAATCCAGCTACTGAGTTAGAACAAATGGGAGTATCTTCTGATATTTTAGGAAGAAATACAAATAAAGATCAATACATGGATGATAATATGGATAATTAAAAGAAAGTATGGAAAATGCTTTCTTTTTGTATGGATTTATTATAAAATGATAAATAGGAGTGTATATGGAAGAGTATTTAGGAAAAGAAGTTTTTGTAAAAATGGATCGTCCCTTAGGAAGCAAACATCCAAAATGGGGATTTATCTATACCGTTAATTATGGATATATACCCAATACGGTAAGTGGAGACAAAGAAGAAATTGATGCTTATGTTTTAGGTGTGTTTGAGCCTATATCTACTTTTACGGGAAAAGTTATTGCTATTATACATAGAAAAAATGATGAGGAAGATAAGCTTGTTGTAGCAAAACAAGATCGCTTATATACAAAAGAACAGATCAAAGCTTTGACTGAATTTCAAGAAAGATTTTTTGATGTAGAAATCATTTGTGAATCGTGCAACAAGAACAGGTAAGAACAAACCTGTTTTTCTATATGGGAGGTGTGTATATGGAATACTGGGATATTTATAATGCGGACAGAATAAAAACAGGAAAGATAATAAAAAGAGGAGAGCATCTAAATGATGATGAATATCACATTGTAGTAAACGCTTGGATCTTAAGAAAAGATGGTAAATACTTAATTTCACAAAGGAATGAAAAGAAAACACATCCTTTAATGTGGGAGGTAACAGGTGGTTCTATTTTAAAGGGAGAAACCTCTTTAGAAGGAGTACTTCGTGAAGTGAAAGAAGAATTGAATATAGATTTAAAAAAAGAAGAGGCTAAGCTAATAGGAAGTAAGAAAAGATATTATAAAGGTTGTCCTGATATTTTAGATGTATATTTATTTTTAGTAGATGATTCCAACTTTAATATTAAGATTCAAGAGGAAGAAGTAAAAAATTACAAATGGGCTAGTTGTGAGGAGATAAAACAGTTAAAAGAACATGGACAATTTGAAACCACTGCCTTTTTTGATACTTTTATAAAATAAGTGGGGTAAGTATGAATACAGATAGAGAGAAAGAAACACAACATTTGAGTGATGTTGTGTCTAAATTTGAAGAAGTAAAAGAAGATGTGGGATTGCTTTTAAAAAGTTTACCTGACAAGTATAAAAACAATGAGGAGTTACTAGAATCTTTATCTCTGCAATACAGTAATTTTTA
>CAZWZO010000157.1:0-2462 GCA_964638525.1 uncultured Muribaculaceae bacterium
TAAATGAAAGCAGAAGATAAAAATTGGATCCAAAATAATATTGATGATAGCTCCTGTAACAAGCATAATCATAGAATATTTTGGTGAACCATCCGCACGTATTAATTGTGATAAAGAAGAATATATTATCATAAATGGTGCGCCTAAAATAATAATCTTTCCATAGTCAAGTGCATATTGGTATACACTTTGTGTACAACCAAATAAATAAACCAGTTTTGGAAGGAGAAGATAAGAAATAACACTTAAAACAATGGATACAAAAACAGATACAGTTACAGCACTGGCAAAAATACCAGCCCCTTCCTTTTTCTTTCCTTCTCCTAATTTCAACGATAAGTTGGCTGCTGCTCCATTTCCAATTAGTCCTGCAATAGCATTAAAAATAATTACTAGTGGAAAAATAACATTTGTAGCTGCATTCCCAAGTGTTCCCACACCTTTTCCTATAAATATTTGATCCACAATATTATAAACGGAATTGATAAGCATACTAATAACACAAGGAATAGAAAATGCCAATAATAATTTACTTATTTTTTCTTTTCCTAAATCTAATTGTTTCATATTACTACTTCCTTTCTTTTTTACAACTTTTTAAGTTTAGCACATTTCAAATATTTATGTAAGTTTTTTTTAAAAAAAATCTCCAAAGAGATTTTTATTTAAATTTAACATATTTCATACCGAGTTTAGAATATACATTGTACGCTCTAGGTAAATGAAAAATCCTTGCAACAAGTAAATTATAAAATTCATCAATTAAAATAATGGTGCATAAAGTAAAGCTTATTGTTAAAAATAATTTCTTATTTGCTTTTTTTGCTATGTGAAATAAAATGGGAATAACAACATACATTAAAAATAAACTGGAAAGTCCAAAAAACAAAACACTTCTTAAACAAACAAAGCCATCTATATTTCCAAAATTTAAGATTTCTTTATTATAGTCCCAACATCTTTTGTGTGCCAAAACAAGCATGCCTAATCCTGAAAAATATTCAAGTATTCCTGTGGAAAAGACACTGATTAAAAATACTTTTAGGGGCTTTTTTCTGAGTTTATATGTTAAGAAATAAATCAAAATAGAACCTGTTGCGTAAATATTAATCCAAGGTAGAAAATTAGAACCACGCCAGTAAAATTCCTTCATACCACCATTAAAAAAATAAAAGATATATTCATAAATAAAACCAAAAATACCCGCAATGACTACAAGCAAAGCCAATATACCTAACATTGTGCTATTATCAAATCTATGATTATTTTCTAAATAATATTTGTACTGCTCTTTCATTATTACTACCTCTATATTTTCTTTATATTTGTTAGCATTCTTGTATGATATCCATTTTTATTATAAAAATTTATAGCATTTTCATTATAAGCAAAGACATCCAATATTATATATTCACAACCTTTTGACTTAAAGTATTGTTCCATGTTTTCAATTAACAAATGCCCTATGCCACTACTTCTAGAGTGTCTACTTACTACAAGTTCTGTAATTGTCCCCCTTTTTGGACATTTATAATCCAAATAATCGTATTCATCATAAGGAAAAATACATCCCATTATAAGACCAATTGCTTGGTTGTTTTCTACCGCTAAAAAGCATTTTCCTTCATACCTTTTGATTTGATTTAAATCAAGTTGTGTTCTTTTTTCTTTATAATCTGGATGAAGTTGGTCCAAATGATCTTTATCAATCGATAAAATATACTCTTCTAGTTCTACTAATAGTTTTTTTACATCCTCTAAATACATATCTTCATATTCAATTATCTTCATAAAATTTCACCCTAAAAATTTAAATCAAGATATACATACTTATCCATATCATAAGATAAATTATCTTGTATCATCTGATAAGCTTCTTTGTTTATCTTAGAAATTCTTTCTTCATTTACAAGTGGATCAATGTATCTTACTTTTGCTCCATGATGTACATAATATACATTGTCTGAGTCTGGTTTTGTTTTACTCGTTAATATCTTCTTAGCATTTTTCCATTTCATAAATACTGTTTTATATTTAGAATTTTCAATTATATTCATAATCTCTGCTTCGCTTTTTGTATATAGATCTTCTTTTTTTATTTTGTTCTCTTCATTTAGCTTTTTTAAAAGATCCGCTAAAAATTGCATAGAATATCTTGTTTTATCTTCTCTATATATAACGGAAAGTTTACTTGTCATTTCTACAAAATCTTTAGCAATATCTTCATTTTTAAAACCAAGTTCTTCTATACCGTCTTCATTTATTTGAACAGATATATCCTTATAGATTTCTTTAATTTTATCTTTATCTAGCAATTTATATGTTAATAAAGCATTTGATAAAGAGTATTCTAATCGATCTGCAGAAAGTTTTGGTGTGTCGTTATCTGCAATGGGATAAAAATGATAATTCTCAACTTCTTCCACTTTTATATTATCTCTTTTATCCCATTGCAGATAACG
>CAZWZO010000158.1:0-2432 GCA_964638525.1 uncultured Muribaculaceae bacterium
CAGAAGCTCCTACACCATGAAGTCCTCCAGAAACCTTATATCCGCCTCCACCGAACTTTCCTCCGGCATGTAATACAGTATATACCGTTTCTACTGTACTTTTTCCTGTTTTAGGGTGAACTTCTACAGGAATACCTCTTCCATCATCTTTAACTGTAATTGTATTTTCTTTACCAATTTCCACTTCTATATGTGTACAATATCCTGCTAAAGCTTCATCAATAGCATTATCAACAATTTCCCATACTAAATGGTGAAGCCCTCTAGAACTGGTCGTACCAATATACATACCAGGTCTTTTTCTTACTGCTTCTAGTCCCTCTAATACTTGGATAGAAGATGAATCATATTTTGCTTCTTTTACATTTTCCATAAGTTACCTTCTTTCTATGTTTCCTTTGTCTACCTTAAATACAAACGCATTATCCACAATTTTCTTACTAATTCCTCGTAAATCAGTCGCAGTAATAATTGTTTGTATATCTCTATCAATAAAACGAAGTAATTTATTTTTCTTCGACTTATCAATTTCACTAAAAATATCATCTAATAATAATATAGGAGCCGTATTTGTTTTCTTTTTAAAAATGTCTATCTCAGAAAGTTTAAAACAAACCACTGCTAATCTTTGTTGTCCTTGTGAACCAAAAAGTTTTAAATTTTCATTTTTATAATAAAATTCGAAGTCATCACGATGCGGACCATATAAAGTCATACCTTGCATAAGTTCTTTTTTATAATTTTTCTTATATTTTTCACGCATTTTTGTTGCAATTTCTTCTTCTGTATACAAAGAAATATCACAATTATTCAAATAATGAATCGAAATACCATCCACACCTGTTATTTCCTTATAAATTTCAGAAATATTACTGTTGATCTCATCAACAAACTCTTTTCTTTTTTTATAAACAAAAATGGCCTTTTCTATTAGCTTTTCCGTCAAAATGTCTAAATATTTCTCATCACTAAAATGATTAACATAAAGCATTTTCAAGTACTCATTTCTATTTTTTAAAAGTTTATTATACTCATTTAATACTTGAATATAATGATTATAAATTTGACTAATTTCAATGTTTAATAAATTTCTCCTTATTGAAGGAGAACCCTTTATAATTTCTAAATCATCAGGTGTAAATAAAATAACAGTTAAATTAGAAATGTAATCAGAAATTTTTTTTATGGGTGTTTTATTTTTAAACACCTTTTTTTCTGTTTTTCCAAGTTGAATCTCCAGTGTTTCCACAAGTCTATCTTTTTTTACTTTTCCCGTTATTTTTGCTCGATCTTTACCAAACAAGATTAAATTTAAGTCTGTGATGTTTCTATGTGATTTTGTAAGCGCTAAAACATATATACTTTCTAGTATATTTGTCTTACCTTGAGCATTGTTTCCTATAAATATATTAATTTTATCATTTAACGCTACGGAAACTTTTCCATAATTTCTGTAGTTCACTAGATCAATTTTTTTTAAAATCATGTTATTGGTACTAAAATGCTCATAAAATCACCTTTTGTATTTTTCTAATACTCCTATACATACAAGTATATTATAACATATATGCACAAAAAAAAGAACTATTTTGCTCTTTTCTTTCTATATTTTTGCACTTTTTTCCTGGCTTCTTGCTCTTAAAATCGATTCCAATCTAGAAGACCTTAAAATTTGGTTTTCAATTGAACGATAAGACACCAAAAGATCCAATTTTTGGTTGTTTTTGAAATAAACAATAGCATGATTATCTTCAGCCTGCTTTACTTCTTGTATATGATGTAAAGAAAGCCAAATACAGCTAGAAAGCGAAGGGGATTCACTCGGAAAAAGAATTACATAATTCTCCTCTTTTACCAGGATTGGAACTTTATAGCCCGTCCCTAAAATATTTTTACTGCCACCCTTTCTTCCTTCATAAGTACTTCCAAAATACTGACAGCTATCATCCATAATTTTATAAGTATTCTTTTCTACTACATATTCCCTATTTTCCTCTATTATTTTCGTACTTTTTTCATCAATAGGAATAACAGCCAACGTATCCTCATTAATTTCATATTCCTTCATATTTTCCCCCTAAAAAAAAATTCTACATAAATGTAGTGTTTTTAAAATAACACGTACACATGTAGAATTTTGTCTGTTTTTAATTAATAAGTACGAATTGGTAAAACAAGTTCTGTTAGAGTTTTATCTTCATCTGAATTAATGATGATTGGTTTTACTTCACCAAAGAAACAGATATTAACAGTTTCTGTGGAAAACGCTTTTAAGGCATCCATCATATATTTAGAACTAAAAGATATTTTTATATTTTCTCCCATTGTGTTTGAAATACTCATTCTTTCTTCTACTTTACCAATTTCTGCAACAAAGGATTTTAAATCCAAGTTATTTTCTTTAATTTCTAAAGTAATAATATTTTTTTCTT
>CAZWZO010000159.1:0-2417 GCA_964638525.1 uncultured Muribaculaceae bacterium
TTACAAGAATTTAAAGTTATTAATTAAACCTTTTTATTATAACTATCCATGGGTATATGACGATAGTGTATGTAGAAATCAATACTATTTCGGCTCAGAGATGTTTGTGGCACCTATTACCGAAAAAATGGATCCTGTTATGAAACGAACCATTCATAAGTTCTTTGTTCCAGATGGAACTTGGTATGATTTTACTACTGGAAAACGATTCTCTGGAAATAGGCGTTATGTTGCTTTCTTTAAAGAAGAAGATTATCCTGTCTTTGCAAAAAGTGGATCCATTATTCCACTTTCTAATAAAAGCAATGTAAATAATATTGGAAATCCAAGTGAGTTAGAGATCCATATTTTCCCAGGTGCAAGTAATTCTTATGTATTATACGAAGATGATGGAGTAACGGCTTTATATAAGGAAGGATATTTCCTAAAGACAAATATTGAGTACAATTACATGAAAAATAATTATACAGTAATTATAAATTCTTTAGAGGGAAAGAGTGGAATTGTACCACAATATAGAGATTATAAAATAAAATTTAGAAATACCAAGAGAACAAATTTTGTAGAAGCAAGGTTCAATAACAGTGTTATTCCATGTAGAAGCTATGTTGAAGACAATAATTTTGTTGTTGAATTAGAAAAAGTACCAAGTATTGGACAAGTATCTATAAATTGTAAAGGACAAGATATTGAAATTGATGCCGTACGTGTCATTAATGAAGATATCGATAGTATTTTAATGGATTTACAAATCGAAACAACTCTAAAAGAAGAAATTTCAAGTATTATGTTTGGTTCTTTACCAATGAATAAAAAAAGAATTGCTATTCGAAAACTAAAACGACAAGGACTAAATAAGAATTATGTAAAATTATTCTTAAAATTACTTGAATATATTACAACAATCTAATATAATACTAGGTGTATATGTGAAGAAGTAGTAGTAATAGATCCCCTATAGAAAAGAGAACTAGTGGTAGGTGAAAACTAGAGTATAGAGTCTATGAACTTGACTTCATAAGTCACATCGGACAAGTGTCCGTTATCAAAGACAAGTTGCATGTATTACACATGAATTAAGGTGGTACCGCGCGATTGATTGATTATCTGATAAATCACGTCCTTATGAAAATAAGGGCGTTTTTATTTTAGGAGGAATTATGGTAAGTATTATTTCATTTTTCTTAGCACTTTTGATTGTAGAAATTTATTATAGGCTTTTCGTGCTCAAAAAGAACATGAAATATAATCCAAATAAAGTTCCATCAGAAGTTATGTTACTTATAAATAAATATAATTTAGATATGAAGAAAATAAATTATTATTATTTAATGAAATCCATAGGTAGAATTAATGCTATTGGTATCGCTTGTATTGTATTTATAATTTCTTTTTTTAAGCGAGTAAACATAGCTTGTATTGTGGCCGTGTTTTTATGTATACCTGTTATACTGATTTTGTACTCTCTTTTTGGAAGATATTTAGTAAAACAAGGATTAACAAAGAAGAAAAAGGTAAGAAAGAAAGGAAATGGTAAAAATGAAGACAAATAAAGAAATAGAAGCAAAATGGCAAAAATATTGGCAAGAACATAAAACGTTTGAAGCAAAAACAAATGATAAAACAAAAGAACCATATTATATACTTGTTGAGTTTCCTTATCCATCTGGAGCGGGACTACATGTAGGACACGTAAGAAGTTATACAGCACAAGATGCAATCGCAAGAATGAAAAGACTACAAGGATACAATGTACTTTATCCAATGGGATGGGATGCTTTTGGTGCTCCAGCAGAACAATATGCTATTAAAAATCATATTCACCCAAAAGACGCTGTAAAAGAAAATATTAAAACTTTTAAAGGACAAATGCAGTCTTTAGGATTTTCTTTTGATTGGGATCGTGAATTTTCAACAACCGATCCAGACTATTATAAATGGACACAATGGCAATTTTTACAATTTTATAAACACGGAATGGCTTATAAAGATACGATTCCAGTAAACTGGTGCCCTACTTGTAAAACCGTGCTTTCTAATGAAGATGCAGCTGGAGGCGTTTGTGAAAGATGTGGTAGTGAAGTGGTTCAAAAAGAAAAATCACAATGGATGCTTCGTATGAGCAATTATGCAGAAGATTTACTAGAGGGACTAAAGGATACCCATTTCGCAGAGCGTGTTAAATTAGGACAAATTAATTGGATTGGAAAATCAACAGGAGTAGAAGTAGATGTAGATATTGTTGGAGGAGGAAAATTTTCTATCTTTACAACTTGTATAGAAACAATTTATGGAATTACTTTCTTTGTTATCGCACCAGATGGTAAATTAATTAAGGAATTGATGCCTAGAGTAGAAAATAAAGAAGAAGTAGAAAACTATATTGCTCAAACTGCTAAAAAATCAAGTTTAGACCG
>CAZWZO010000160.1:0-2412 GCA_964638525.1 uncultured Muribaculaceae bacterium
CAAGACCATTTATGACTACATCCTCATAATGATTCATTTCATAGGTTTTCTTATTTAAATCCTTTAATTCCACGCATTTTGTCGCATTGTATCTTTTCACTTTTAAGTTATTAGAAACATACACAACAAAACTATTTTTCTCCTCTCCAAAGTAATCAATTCTAAGTAAATCCTCAATAACCAAACATTGATTCTTCTTCATCTGGTATACTCTAGGTTTGATTTCTTTTTTTGGAATCATATTTTTTAGTTCCTTTGTATCTACAAAATTAAGAATATTTCCATTATCGACTAAACCAGGTGTATCAATTAAAGTTAAGTGTTCATTAAGTGGAATCGTTATTTTATCTAATGTTGTAGAAGGCATAGGAGAAATCGTTAATTGTTGGTTGTTAGTAGAATAATTCTTTAACAACTTATTAATAAGCGTACTCTTACCAGAATTTGTTTTTCCTACTACATAAACATCAGAAGAAGTTTGATAATATTTAATACGATTCAATAAATAATCGATATTATAATTATTTTTACTACTAATAACCACGATTTCTTCAAAATCATCACGTAACTGTTTTACGTAAGAAATAATTTTTGTATCTTTTACGCTTTTAGGAAGAATATCCCTCTTATTGATAACAAGCATCATCTTGTTTTTTATATATTTTTTTATTTCATTTAAATCTTGATCTAAATTTAAAATATCTACAATGTATAAAACCAAATCCTTTGTTTGATCAATACTTTTTAATATCTCTATGTATTCCTCATTTGTTTTGCTTACTGTTTGGTATTCTCCATAATTTTTTATACGAAAACATCTTTGACAAATTGAGTTTTCTAAACTAGTTGTGTAGCCATCACTAAGTACGTTTTCATCTTGTAATAAAACACCACAACCACTACAATATTTCTTATCCATAATACCGTCCTACCTCAAATAAATTTTTCTTTTTCAATTTCTTTAATACTCTTCTTTCAATAAAACGATTTAAAGCCGTAACTTTTAAATCTTTTTTTCCAAGTGGATCAACTAAAACCGTTGTAATCGCATAAAAGTTCCCAGACAATATATCCGTCATAAGTTGATCTCCAATCATACACATTTCTTCTTTTTGACAATGATATTTTTTTCTAATTCTTCTAAGGCCTCTTGTAAATGGCTTTAAGGCCATGCTTACAAAGTCTACCTCTAATTGATCACTATACTCTTTTACCCTTTTCTTCTGATTGTTAGAAATAATTAAAACCGTAAATTCTTTTTTTAGTCTCTTAAAAAGTGCCTTTGTTTCTTTTGGTGTCTTTCTTTCATCAATAAGAGCAATGGTATTATCCAAATCAAAAATTAAATATCGAATGCCTTTTTCCTTTAACTTATCATAAGGAATAGAAAAAATATTTTTTTGATACATACTTGGTATATAATTTTTCACTTTATCACCTCTACTATTATATAAAAAAAATAAGAAGAAAGCAAATTAGGTATGGCTTTTCTTCATTACTTTATTATGTTGTTCTAATTCTGTTTCTTTCTCTTTAACTATTTCTTCTTGTTCCATCTTACCAAAAACATGAAACATCTCCTTTAAAGCCCCTCGTTTTAAGTGCATAGCATATTTGTTTTCTCGATCTTTTGAAACACTTTCCATCGTAAGTATAATTCGTTCTTTTTCAGAAAGAAAAAACAAAGCTTTATCTTTAAAAGTTGTATCCACGAAATAAATAGAATCTTCCCCTTCTAAGAGTTTTCGAAAACAAGTATAAAAGATGCTATCTTTTCCTATAGAAAAATTCTTTTTATCATCTTCCTGAATCAATCTTATATCTACTTCTCCAGCCTCATTACTAAAAACAAGTCTTGTACCACTCGGTTTAATTATCTTTATTATTTCAGGCCCATAATTATAATTTTCATAGCTATATTTGTATCCTTTTTGATCGATTACTTCCATATTCTCACCACTTTAATCATAACATAGAATCAAAAAAAGAAAACAAAAATAGAAAAATTAGACAAAATTAGTCATTATAATCTACTTTGTTATTCTTAATAAACTCTCGAAGTAATTTTGTTAAAGCTCTCTTTTCGATTCTAGATACATAACTCCTAGAAATATGAAGTTCCTTAGCTATTTCTTTTTGGGTTTGTTCTTTTTCATTTAATAATCCATATCTTTTTACCAAAATTTCATATTCTCTTTTATTTAACACTTTAAAATATTGTTTTAATAAAGAGATATTATCTTTAACGTGTATTTCATCTAAAAAATCAATTTTAGGAGTCTTTAATACATCTATAATTGTTATTTCGTTTCCATCCTTATCATACCCAATAGCCTCATTTAAAGAAACATTTTTACTATTTTTATTGTTTCCTCTAAAATACATAAGTATTTCATTTTCAATGCATCTAGC
>CAZWZO010000161.1:0-2408 GCA_964638525.1 uncultured Muribaculaceae bacterium
ATTTCTTTTGAATTTGTGATTACTTTAGTTGTTAAATCCTCTGTGGACTCTTGTTGCATATAATCTCCACTTAGAAAGTCTACACAATGTTTAAAGACTGGTGTTGCTATATCGTGAAATAAACCTGATAAAGTCTGTTTTTTGTCTTTAGTAAAATGCCAAATAATAAGAGCAACCGCTATAGAATGATCCAAAGAGGAAAAGAAAAAGTTATTTTTAAATAAATCGGAATAAATTGTTCCACAAGTTACACTTATATGCTGTTGAAATAACATTTCTTTCGTTTGAATATAATCGATTAACCATTCTGGAAAGTCTGTCTCTAAAATATTAAAATAATCTAATATCTTTTGATCCACATTCTCTAAATAATTCATAACAACACCTCTATAATGGTAGTATAACATATTTCCTAGTTATATTAAATTGTTTCAAGTTTTTCTCTTATTTCCTATTTTGATCCTACTAACAAACTCCTTTTAATTTTGTTATTTCTTCTTCAATTTTCTTTTTATCATATCTAATAAATAATGGTTTGATTTCTGTTTTTAAATCAACATTCTCTAATTTTTTATATTCCCAATTTCTATTTTCTTTTCCTAAATACTCTTCTATCTGTTTTGTTGTTTCTATTAAATATGGCTTAAGTAAATTATTTATATTGAAGATAATATTACAACAATTATATAGTACTTCTTCACACTTATCTTTGTTATCGTGGATTAATTTCCATGGTTCATTCTCATCAAAGTATTTGTTTGAGTAATTAATAAAACTAAATATCTTTAATAAAGCCTCTTTTGTCTTTCCATCATCAATGTTTTTTGAAGTGGAATCGTACAATTCCTTTAATTTTTCTTCTACTTCCTTATTTACGTGTGAATTAGATAACTTTCCATCAAATGATTTCTTAATGAATTGAAAAGTTCTATTTACGAAATTGCCCCATTTACCTAATAATTCACCATTAATAGAATGAATAAATCCTTCATAGGTAAAATTGAAATCTCTTGTTTCAGGGTTATTAATACTAAAATAATATCTAATTGCATCAAGAGAATAGTTATCTAATAAATGTCTTAAAGTAATATAATTTCTTTTGCTTTTAGAAAGTTTTTCTCCTTCAATTGTTATGTACTCGTCTGATACTATTTTATCTGGTAATTTATAATTATCCTTGGTTGCTAAAAGCAATGCTGGAAATATGACTGTATGAAAAGGAATATTATCTTTAGCATGAACCAAATATATTTTACTATCTTTATTCTTCCAAAAGTCTTCCCAATTCAAATTGTTTTTTTCGGCATATTTTTTACTCGCTGTTACATAGCCCCATACATTTTCAAACCAACCATATAACTTCTTGTCTTTAAACCCATCTATTGGAATAGCAATCCCATAACTTAGTATTCTTGAAGCACACCTGTCTGGTATTCCTTCTTTAAGATATCTTTTAGTAAAATTAACTGCATTTTCTCGCCAATCCGTGCTTTTTTCTTCCAAAAGTTTTTCTACATCTTTTTGAAACTTTGATAGTTTGAAATATAAGTTTTTGTTTTCTTTATAGGAAGTTTTATTATTACAAATCGCACATCTCGTTTCTTTTACTTCATCTATTGTAAATAAACTTCCACACTTTTCACATTCCTCTCCCTTAATCTTTGCACCACACTTAGGACAGATTCCAATAATATAGCGATCTGCTAAAAATAAATTACAATGTTCACAATACAATTGTTTTTCCTTTCTTTCTTCTAAATACCCATTGTTATAATATTTAACAAACTGTTCTTGAACAAATTCTTTATGATAAGGATCATCCGTTCTGTTATATAAATCAAAACTTATCCCAAAATCCTTAAAGTCTTTAGCAAATAAAACATGGCACTTATCTACTATTTCTTTTGGACTTTTCTTTTCTTGTAATGCTTTTACCTCAGTTGGGGTTCCATGACAATCTGTTCCAGATACCAATATGACTTTGTTCCCTTTTAATCTGTGATATCTAGCAATTACATGTCCTGGTAAACTACTTGCTGCGTGACCTATGTGTAACTCTCCATTAGCAAAAGGCCAACTAATTCCAATTATAATATTCATATTTTCTCCCTCTTTCTTTAAATAAAAAAACCTCCTAGAAACAATTCTGTCTCTAAGAGGTGAATCTATTCACGTTACCACTCTTATTTATTAATACATTACTATATTAAACTCACTAACCTACTTATGTCTATGCATAGTTATAGGTGTCTGCTATAACGGGCATTCCCGTAATGACCTACTAAGAGTCTTTCAGTCATTCGCCTTGAGGGCCATGTTCAAAAAATAGTTACATCCTCCTTTTCACCTAACGGAGTTCTCTACAATGATTTATATTTTCCTACTCTTCTTCGCAATGGCTTTGTGAA
>CAZWZO010000162.1:0-2377 GCA_964638525.1 uncultured Muribaculaceae bacterium
ATTAAGTTTCATACTCTTCACCTATAAAAATTTTTTAATAAATTCATATACCCTTTCTGCAGCTTTTCCATCACGATAATCATCGTATTTCTTTACCACTTTCATTCTTTCTTTATATGTTTTATCCCTATCATTTGCTACATCATTAACAAATTCTAATAAATCTTTATTATTATACATATAGCTTCCAACTATCGTATCTTTATAATTGTATTGAAACTCTCCTTGTTCTTTTAAATAATTATCATAATCACTAATTGCAAGTCCAATATTCTTCTTTGTTAAACAAAAATCAAAGTAAACAGATGAATAATCCGTAATTAAAGCATCTACTCTTGTAAACAATTGATACAAAGTAACATTACGTTTTACTAGTTCTTCATCTTTAATAATCTTGATATTTGATAACTTTAATCCTATTAAATTTTTAATATTTTCTGCAGGATGAAACTTAATAACAATAAAAGCGTTTCCTTTCTTCAATGTTTCATTAAGTTTCATTAATTCTTCTTTTGTATTAATACATGGTAATCCAAAAGGAAAGGCCATTGTATTTAAATTAGAGGCTTTATGATTTCTATAAGTAGGAAGCCATAAAATGACTTTGCCCTTTAAACGATCTAAAGGTGGAAAAGAAAAGTTGTTTTCCTTATATAATAAATCGTTTCTTGGAAAACCAAGTGGATATATTTTATTTTTATCTGTATCTTTCGTTATGCTTTCTTTTTCTACAAAGAACTTCGATTGAACAATGAGTGCATCTACCTCACCAATATTTGTATTATAAGCAATCGCGTCTTTAAAAGGACTACCATGATTTAAATGAATTCTAATTTGCTTTTTGTCAAACTTTTTTACAAATTTGTTTTCATCAATGATTATCTTAGCGCGTCTATAATAAAACATTGTTTTTTCATTGCCACGAAAAGAAGCATTTTTCTTATCAAAAAACTTAACAAATTCTACATTAGGTTCTTTTATATTTTCAAACTCCTTGGGATCGTTGACTAACCAAACTAATTTATATTTATCATTAACCCTATTTTTAATTAACACATCATATAAGGCTTTTGTGTTATCTGTAAAATCAGGATTGCTTTCTAAAACGATTATGTTTTCTGTTTTACTTAAACGTTTCTTCAAATTTATAGCAGGTTGTAAAAGATTCTTTTTTATTATGGTTTTTATTTTTTTTCTTTTAAGTAGATCAAAATTTCTATCAAACCAACATTTTACTTTTGTGAAAAAAGAATATTTATAAATTGTAATTTTCATTCTATTGTTTACAACTATAGCCTTGTTATCTACATTATAATAAGAACGATAATGTGGCGATAGATCAAAAGAGCCAACTGAACTAAAACGACAAACAGAATCGGAATTGTTTACTTTGACATGAATAGAATAATCATTCTTAGCTTCAGAAACAGGTATTTCTATTCGAAATAAAATTCCTCTTTCTAAAATCTGATTATCGATGGAATATTTATCCCAAAGTTTAATTATATGATTTTCTGCATAATATTTTTTACCATTTCGTTCGAAGTAAATCTCTACTTTTTCGTTTATATTGTAAGAATTAAATCTACCATGAATAATTAATTTTTTACCATCAATACGCAAATTTTTAATTCTAGGTTTTCTGCTAGGAGCAATTTTATTTTCCCCAAAATAAATATAATCCTGTCTAAAACTAAGCTCATCGTTTATACTCTTACCACGTTTCAAGTTTAAAAGCCATAAACGAGTAGCTGTATCCCCTTTTTTGGAGTAAATAAGTTCATCATCTATATCACTTGCTAAATCTTTAATTAAGTTAAAATAATTATTAAATTCCTTTTGCGTTAGTACATCTTTTGTTTCTTTAATCTTACCACGCCATAACAGATTACTTAAAATAAGTCCTTGAATGATAGGAACAACTTTTCCATACTGTTTTAAGGATTCGTCTCTTAATTCTTTAAAGCAATATTCAAGTGGACCTATAAAATAGGCTTTGGAATCGAAACGTTTATCTACAGAAGATTCTTCTTCTAAACGTTTTCTGTATAAATAAATAGCATCGTGTTTAATACCATATTTACATTTTTTTAATAAAATTTGATTTACGAATTTCGTATCTTCACTATACTTTAGTTTAGAATCAAATCTATATTTTTTTACCATTTCAGCCTTATAAACTGCTGTAGGAGCATTTAAAAGTGTCCACTGGTTCATTACATTCGCATCCACAATTTGGGTCTTTTTATATTTATAATCAAAAATATAGAAACGATTATCTCCGTCGAAAAGTTTTACTCTACAATCAATTAAGTCGATTTCATTGTAATGTTTTTCAAAATATTTATATAATCTTTCAAAAGCGTGGGATTCCCAT
>CAZWZO010000163.1:0-2318 GCA_964638525.1 uncultured Muribaculaceae bacterium
ATTTTTCTAATACGATAAGTTCGGTTTTTTCCAATAAAAATTTAAAGAAAATAGTATTATCTCAAAATGTGGAGTCTATGGATGTATTAAGTTTGTTTTTAATGAGTAATAGAGATAGTATTCAAACTATAGAAGTCGATGATGCAAATACTGTTTTTGCATCAGAGGATGGCGTATTATTTAATAAAGATAAAACACATTTACTCTACTATCCAGAGGGCAAAGAAACAGAAGAATATACAATACCTTCTACTGTTTTACAAATTGGGGATGACAATCTTGGGGAAAACGGCATTAATAAAGCTAAATTTACAAAATTAAATATTCCAGCGTCTTTACAATCTTTTAATAATATAAATTATTTATATAACTGTTCCAAATTGAAAGAAATAGTGGTAGATAGTAATAATAATAATTTTTCTTCTCAAGATGGTGTACTTTTCAATAAGAAAAAAACAACATTATTAAGCTATCCAGTAAATAAAGAAGATACTTCTTATGTTATTCCTTCCACTGTTACAATTATAGGAAGATTTGCATTTGGAAATAATAAAAACTTAACATCTGTAACGATCCCGACTTCGGTTAGTAGAATCTATATGTTTGCTTTTAGTGATACCACAAGTATTTTATCTATAACAATTCCAAGTAGTGTTATATCAGTACAACCTCAGGCCTTTGTTAATTGGACAGCTAATCAAACGATCAATATCGACAACACCAAGGCCTACGTGAATTCAAATTGGTATTCGAATTGGTTTTTTGGAAAAGCCACAATTAACTATTTAAAAAGTTAAGTAAGACAACATTTGGTTGTCTTTTCTTTTGGTCTTTGCTATAATTTACAAGAAAGGAAGTGGGAAGATGATACAAGCTAATCATGTAACTTTACGGTTTGGAAAGAGAACTTTATTTGAGGATGTAAATATTAAGTTTACAGCTGGAAATTGTTATGGAATTATTGGAGCCAATGGGACAGGGAAATCTACTTTTTTAAAAGTTTTAGCAGGTGAAATTGAAACTTCTAGTGGAGAAATTACTATGACCCAAGGAGAAAGAATTGCCATTCTTAGACAAAACCATTATGAATTTGATGAGGTTAGGGTCTTGGATACGGTTATTATGGGGAATACAAGACTTTATCAAATCATGAAGGAAAAAGAGGAAATCTATTCTAAGAGTGATTTTAGTGAAGAAGATGGTATGCGTGTTGCAAACTTAGAAGCTGAATTTTTAGACTTAAATGGTTGGGAAGCAGAAAGTGAAGCCGCTACTTTACTTGAAAATTTAGGGGTAAAGAGCGAAAAACATAATTTACTTATGAAAGAGCTTGCTGCGAAAGAGAAGGTAAAAGTTTTACTTGCTCAAGCTTTATTTGGAAATCCAGATATATTGTTATTAGACGAACCTACAAATAACTTAGATTTAGAAGCCATTGAATGGTTAGAAGAATTTTTGATTAATTTTAATAATACGGTTTTGGTTGTTTCACACGATCGTCACTTCTTAAATCAAGTATGCACACATATTGTGGATATTGATTACGGTAAAATGAAATTATACGTTGGTAATTATGATTTCTGGTATCAATCAAGCCAATTGTTACAAAAACAAATGAGGGAACAAAATAAAAAGAAAGAAGATAAGATTAAAGAATTACAAAGCTTTATTAATCGTTTTTCTGCGAATGCTTCTAAGAGTAAACAAGCCACTTCTAGAAAAAAGTTATTAGAAAAGATTACTTTAGATGAAATTATTCCTTCTTCTAGAAAATATCCATTTATTGACTTTAAAATAGAAAAGGAAGCGGGAAAAGAAATACTAGAAGTTAAGAATGTATCTTATTCTATTGATGGTAAAAAAGTATTAGATAATGTATCCTTTATTGTACAAAGACATGATAAAATTGCTTTTATTGGAAAAGATGATATTGCTAAGACTGCTCTTTTTAAGATTATTATGGGTGAAGTGAAACCTGATAAAGGTTTTGTACGTTTTGGTGTAAACATGAAGCCTTCCTATATTCCACAAGATAATACTTCTTACTTTGAAGAAGATGTATCAATTATGCAGTGGATGGGAAAGTACTATGATATAAAAGATGAAACGGTACTAAGAGGTTTCTTAGGACGTATGCTTTTTTCAGGAGAAGATGTGTTTAAGAAAGTGAACGTTTTATCCGGAGGAGAAAAAGCCAGATGTATGTTATCAAAAACTATGTTAGAATGTCCAAACTTTCTTATTTTGGATGAACCTACTAACCATTTAGATTTAGAAAGTATAACTGCACTGAACAATGGACTATTAAAATTTGATGG
>CAZWZO010000164.1:0-2302 GCA_964638525.1 uncultured Muribaculaceae bacterium
AGTATCAATAATCTGTTTTAAAAGTTTTAATATATCTTCATCTTCTATAATTTTTTCTAACTTCTGATACAAAATAGAATGAGAAATACTATAGAAATATTTATGGATATCACACTTTAATACATAAATCTCTTTTTCCTTACTTTTAGCAAGATTTAAATACTTTTTCATAAGAAAGTAAGCTTCCTTGGTTCCTTTATCCACACGAGTCGCTACATTACAAGAAAGAAGTCTTTTATCAATACATGGAAATAAAAAATATTTGCTTACCAAATGATTCACTAACTTATCTGGTAATTTTTCACTCATAATAATTCTATACTTGGGATCTTTAATTAAAAAAATATTATATTTACCATGTACATATTTTCTATTTTTTAACGAATTTAAAACAAAGATTAAATTTGAAGATAAGAAGAGTTCATACTTAAAACACTTTTCCTTATTCTTTGTATTCTTACGAATTAATTTATAGGTTTCGTAAAAGTAATCCATGTTTAAAATGGAATCATACTGTATTATTTGTTTCATATTGTATTACTCCATAATTTATTTTTCTAAGTTCTAAGATGAAATTACTAATTACTTCTTGTTGGTGCTTACTAATTATCTTTTTAAAGTAACTTGTTCGAATATAAAAATCAAGCATAGCAAGTTTAATCATTAAATCATTTAAATTCTTTAACTTAATTTTATTACTCTTATTTATCTTATAACTAAATATACATTCAATCATATTATAAAGGGTCTTTTCTATATTTTCCTTTAACACTCTTTCCTTTTTCGGATAACTTACAAGCAAAGCATTAATATATTGAATGGTTTTCTCCGTATTCGTTAATAGTTTAAAATTATCGTTCATACATCCTCCCAAAAGAAAAAGTGTAGTACTAGTATTAAAAATAGAATTTATAGTCTTAATACATCTACACTATATTTTTATGGTATCTTCTACCAAAGGAATTATCTTGTTTCCTTCTCCTATTTCTTCTAAGAAAAGCCTTAACCTTTCTTCCTGAGTTTAAAAGGAATCTGGACGCACAGCGTTAGTGTTATTTACATTATTGTTGTTAAGCATACCATCTGAATTTACATTATTTACATTTGCATTATCATTGAATTCGGCGGGCGACAATAGGAAAACAAAAAACAAAGCCCAGCGCCTAATTAATAGATAATCCCTAAATTTATTTTAAAATGACGGAGCATTTTAAAATCTTACTTATTTAATTACATATGGATCAGACTTACTACCACTTCCAGAGGTGATAGCTATATTAGAATTTAGCGAGATAACTGGACGCACAGCGTTAGTGTCAGTCACATTATAGCCGTCAAGCATACCATCTGAATAGACATTACTTACAGCCGCATCATCACTGAAGACGGCGGGCGACATAGTCCACCAACTATAATCAGATTTAACTAAATAGTTAGAAATATTACTATTGATTCCTCCTCCAGCAAGAACATACTCATCAGCAGTTAGTAATGCTACTTTAGAGGTTACTTTATCACTCGTCTCACAACTTAAGTCTGGTGTTAGAGTAATGGAATCATATATTTCTTGCCACTGTTCTTCGGTTAAATCATCTGTACTACCTGTAACTTCTTTGATTGTTCCTCTTGCATAAATACCAAATACATTTTTTGCTCCTGATTGATTTACTAAGAACTTAGTTAAAGCATTCTCTGTATTTTCCCTCTTATCATTGCAATAAGTACTTGCTATAACGTATTTATCATAACTAGCTAAGTTTGTCTTGTACCAATTGTTTACCGTCGTCTCAATTGTACTTCCTTTATAAGCTACGTTTTCTTTGCTTTCATAAACTTTATTGTATTGATAAGTATTTGAATCTGTTCTTTCTTCTAATATCAATCTTAAACTTCCATCTTCTAGTAGTCTTACAATTCTCCAAGTCTTTCCTCCAAAACTTACATAATTGTTTTCTACATTTCCTCTATAATAATAGGTTTTACCTTTATTTAAATCTGTATAACTATACATTCCACTTTTTTCCTTATTGCTATCAAATGGACTCATAGCTTTACTTGTATAATTTTCTACTACTTTATTTTCGTTTAATACTTGATAAGCAGCGGTTCCTTCTTTATATGGATTAACTCCTGTAAATTGTTCTGCATCCACTCTTACTTTTGCTTGGAAAGTTTTATTAGATGCTTCTTCTGTTGTAGCGTTGTAATCAATCCATAATTGTAAACTATAACTTTTTGTTTCATTTGGTGTAATGGTATCTGTATCAATCTTATACAAAACATTTCCCTCTTCTTCTGTTTT
>CAZWZO010000165.1:0-2296 GCA_964638525.1 uncultured Muribaculaceae bacterium
AACATTCTTTTCATTCTTCCTGTAACAAATAAATTACCATCTTGATCTATATAACCTAAATCTCCCGTCTTTATCCATTGATTATTACTTTCATCATAAAAAATCGCTTGTTTTGTTTCTTCACTATTTTTATAGTATCCATTCATTAATGTTGGTGTAGAAAAACAAATTTCACCCTCTTCATTATATTGAACCTCTTTACCAGTTTCAATATCAACTATTTTTACGTTTGTATTAACAAGAGGTATTCCTACAGATCCAATTTTATTAGAATTCTCAAATGTATAAGTAGCACTTGATGTTATTTCTGTCATTCCATATCCTTTTGTTAATTTTATTTTAGCTTTATGTTTTTTAAAAAAATCATTAATTCCTTCTTCATACTTTCTATCTATTTTTTCTCCTCCAACAACTATGTATCCAAGTTTGGACAAATTTGCTTTTTTTAGTTTTGGGTTAGTTAATATCTCTATAAAGTAAGGAGGAATACCCATCATATGAATAGTTCCATGATAATTTTTTGATATGTACTTATATATGTCGCTTTTGTCATATTTTGGAACTAATTCTAATCCTACTCCCAAACTTAGTGGCATATGCATACAATTGCATAACATGAACGACGCCAACGGAGGAAGTACTGTAATCATAGTATCACCAGGTTTAAAATTCTTAGCAACAACTTTATATTGATGAACCATACAATTAAAACTATCATTAGTGTGCATAGCCGCTTTAGGTACACCAGTTGTCCCGCTTGTATGCGTCATAACAGCTAACTGTCTAGGTTCATATTCATTTATTTCAACATCTTTATTTTTAGTATTCTCTAGAAATTTATTCCAATTCAAATAAACTTTACCGTTATAGTTATTGTTATTATTTTGTTTTAACAATAAATATTTTTTTAACAAAAATGGCATCGATTCAAAAGGAGAGCAAACAACAACATTTTTAATATTTGTATCATCAATTATTTTACTTAAATTATCTAAACATCCATTATAAACAAACATTAAACTTGATTCTGATTCATCAATTAAATTTTTAAATTCTTGAGGATTTGATAAAGGATGTATGAAATTCGCAACAGCCCCGATTTTATTAAGAGCATAAAAAAGATAAACAGTTTCGGGACATGTTGGCATAGCAATAGTAACAATTTCTCCTTTTTTTACACCAAATTCTTTCAAATTTGAAGCTACTAAATCTATTTTTTTCTTTAATTCTTTATATGTTATTTTTTTCCCATAATACCTTAACGCTATCATATCATCAAAATCTTTAGTATTATTTATAAAATATTGATATATTGTTTCATGAGGAAGCGGTGATAAAATGGCATCCTTTTCATAATATTTCAACCATGGTTTATCAACAGATGCAAATCCAGTAAATTTTTTACTCTCTTCCCTTTGCAAAGAATACTTCTTATTTTCCATATAAACACCCCTTAGTTACTGCATATTCTAGCATATTTTGTAATTTTTGGCAAATTGTGTAGAACACCAATTTGTGACATAAAAAATATACAAGTTTTCTTCACAGTTCTTGTATATTTATTTGACAAGATAAAGTTAATCTTTTTAGTCTATTTTGTACATGAATTTGAAATTTTTTAATACATTTTCAGAATCCAATTACTTTATTAATTCCTCAAGAAAAATTGCAACACCATCTTCATCGTTTGATAAAGTAACATAATCTACTTTGCTTTTTATATCGTCAGAAGCATTAGCAACTGCAACACTTATTCCTGCTTCCTCAAACATAGAGATATCATTTTTATCATTTCCAATTGCAATTGTATTCTTAATAGGAATATTTAAATATTTTGATACAATCTTTAACGCATTTCCTTTAGAACAATTTGAATTAGCAACACTAAACCATTTTTCATCATATGAGCTATTTACGTTTATTTCATCGACTATATGTAATTTACTATTTGTAGATAATGTATCCCTAATTTTATAAATATCTTCGCTTTTTTTGTCAATAAACATACATTGTTTAATATCACATATGGATAATTCACTAACATAATTATTGTTACTTAATAATTTTTGCTTAGGATTTCTTACATCTTTTGTGACATACTCAATATTTTCTGTAGTTAATATCAATCTAATATCTTTAGCATAAGCAATTTCTATCATTTTTATTACCAAATCTTTATCCATAAACGAATTAAATATTACTTTGTTGGTACTACTATCATAAATTTCTGATCCATTAGATGAAACAATAATATTATCGGCTCCCGAGCTTTTCATAACTTCTATAGTCTGGTAAC
>CAZWZO010000166.1:0-2284 GCA_964638525.1 uncultured Muribaculaceae bacterium
TTTTACGGCTAAGTCCAGTGGGTCCTCTTCTGTAAAAAAAGAATTTAAATGGAATGATGTCATTCAATACATTAAAAATGTAGATATGGAATCGGTACAAAAGGGAATATCGGGTATAGAAAAAGCAATTTCTTTTATTCAAGATTTGGGATTGGTAAAAAATCCAGTTTCTTATAATAATAATTATGAACCTAGACCTATGTATAAAAGGTTTGAAGATTAATGCGAGTGGATTTATTATTTAAGATAAGAGAAAACCCAAATCTATACCGATATTTAAGAGAAAATTCTTTATGGTATAAATATTTAAACAGAGATCCAAATAGTATTTTCTTAATGGAAGAAGAAATGAAAAAAAGATATAAATTGACTACAGCTGATAAAATTAGTGACTTATCAGATAAATTAAATTTAATTAGTAGTTTTATCGATATTATGAAATAAAGACTTTCTTTTCGTCTTTTTTTTTTATATAATAAATTTAGTTATGGAAAGGAAGTAGTGATGATCATGTCTAAGAATCTATTACCTGCAGATTTATATATTGTAGTAAATAAAACAACCATTCATGAGCAAGATCGTAAATTAATCACTACTTTGTATCAACCTATTATTGGCTATACAGCGGTTAGTCTTTATTTTACTTTGGTAGATGATTTAGATAAAAGAAATTTAATGAGTGAAGATATAACGCATCATCATTTAATGAGTACGATGCAATTAAAGTTAAGTGATATACGAATAGCTAGAAAAAAATTAGAAGCGGTTGGGCTTTTAAAAACCTATTTTAAAGAAGATCATGTTAATTATTATGTTTATCAACTTTATTCTCCTATGCCTGCTTCTTCCTTTTTAAATCATCCAATATTAAATATTGTTTTGTATAACAATTTGGGTAAAAAAGAATACGATAAGATTGTAGAATATTATAAAATACCTAGAGTTAGTTTAAAAGATTATAAAGATATTACAAGTACGTTTTCAGAGGTATTTACTCCTGTTGTTGGTAATGCTTTTATAGAAAATGATAATATTGTGGATCGAAATTATAATAAACTTACTTTAAAAAGTGAAATTGACTTTGATTTGTTGCTTTCTTCGATTCCTTCACGTATGATTAGTGATCGATGCTTCACGGATGAAGTAAAATATTTGATTAATAGTTTATCTTATGTTTATCACATTGATAATTTAAATATGCAAGGATTAGTAAGAAATAGTATTAACGAAAAGGGATTAATTGATAAAAATGCCTTAAGAAAAAGTTGTAGAAACTTCTATCAATATGAAAACAATGGGAAACTACCTACACTTATTTATTCAAAACAACCTGAATATTTGACTTCTCCTAAGGGAGACAATTCTCGTTGGGCAAAGATGGTATATACTTTTGAAAATACCACTCCTTATGATTATTTAAAAAGTAAGTATAAAGGAGGAGAACCTAGTAGTAGGGATCTAAAGTTAATTGAAAGTCTTCTTATCGATATGAAATTAAAACCAGGTGTAGTAAACGTTCTTATTTCTTATGTACTTAAAATCAACAATCAGAAGTTAAATAAGAATTATGTAGAAACCATTGCAGGACAGTGGGCTAGACTTAATATTGAGACGGTTGAAGAGGCAATGAGGATAAGTGAAAAAGAGCACAAACGTTTAAAGAAAAAATTAGAAAGCAAAACTTCCACAAAGACAAGTAAAACAAAAGAAACGGTTCCAGTTTGGTTTGATAAAAATATAGATAATGAATCCATTTCTAAAGAAGAAAAAGAAGAACTAGAAGAATTATTAAAAGAATTCAATTAGTTCTTTTTCTATGCTTTCTTTTTTTGTTTTAGACTATTATATACTAAGAAATGTATTTACATAAGTTTACACAGCATAAAATAAAAAGAAAACGAGATGCTTGCAAGTAGAACTTTTTTTTGATAAAATGGTTGAGGTGTATATATTGAAGGTGAAACAAGTGAATTATAATAAAGAATTTTTAAATATAGTAAAAGATATATTAGAAAACGAAGAGTTTAATAAGTTAAAAAATATTAAACATCACGATACAAATCGATATGATCATTCTTTAAGAGTAAGCTATTATTCTTATTTGATCACAAAGGCTTTGAGGCTTAATTACAAATCTGTAGCGCGTGCTGCACTTTTGCATGATTTCTTTTTAGAAGAAAACTATAAAGAAAAGATTTCAAAAAGATTGGATACGTTGTTAAAGCATCCTAAATTTGCTTTAGAAACAGCAAGTAAGTATTTTGAGTTGTCTGATTTAGAAAAA
>CAZWZO010000167.1:0-2276 GCA_964638525.1 uncultured Muribaculaceae bacterium
TATCATGTAACGATTGCACAAGCACTAATCAAGGATAAAAAAATGGACTTTGTTTTACAAAAAGCAACGGAACTTGGTGTAGAAGAAATTATTCCTCTAAAAACCATCCGTAGTGTTGTAAAAATAGACCAAAAAGCAGAGAAAAAGATCGAAAGATATCAAAAAATTGTAAAAGAGGCATCGAGTCAATCCAAACGAGTAAAAATTCCTGTTGTAAGAGAAATAATGAGCATAGAAGAACTGGCAAAATTAAACTACGATGTAAAAATAATTTGTTCTGTAAATGAGATGTCAACAAGTATAAAAAAAGTCTTGGATAACATTAAGATAAGTGATAGAATATTATTTGTAGTAGGAGCTGAAGGTGGCTTTGAAGATAAGGAAGAATCCTTCCTAGTTGAAAATGGATTTCAAAGAGTAACGCTTGGTAAAAACGTTCTAAGAACGGAAACCGCACCGCTTTATATTTTAAGTGTAGTTTCTTATAAATTTATGAGGTGAAAAGTATGAACAGTATAGTAAATGTATTAAATATTAGTGGTGAGGCAATGATCATTTATGGTCTTATTTTAGCGATTGCTGTATTATTAGTTGTTATTTTTTCTATTGATTATAAAGGAAAAAAGAAAGCGTTAAACGAAGAGACTCCTTTAATTATTGAAGGAGAAACACCTATAGAAAAATATAACACTTATGATCAAATCAAAGCAGACTTTGATAAGGAATGCACAGATACAAATAAAGAAGAAATCTCTTTAGAAAAAGTAGAAACAAAAGAGGAAACCGTGGTTTCTAAAGCTGAGAATATAGAAGAAAAAAAAGAGGAAGAAATTGAGATAATTGAACCTGCTTTGGAAGAGAAAAAAGATAGCATCAAATATGTAATCGAAGATGAAGAGACAAAAAAAGAAGAAGCCAAAGAAGAATTAAAAGAATTGGTACAAGAATTAAAAGATGAAAAACAAGAAAACATTGAATTAACAGATTTCGAAGTAGAACAAGAAGAAAGTGCAATTATCAGTTACAACGAACTTAAAAAAGTAAGCGATGAACTTTATGATAGTAATGAAATCACACAGTACCAAGACGAAGGAAACGAACCAATCAGTATCAATCAGTTAAGAGAAAAATTCAAAGAAGTAGAAGAAAAACCTGTAGTAGCCGCTGTTACTTCAAATGAAGAAAAATCAGCGTTAATAGAAACGATAGAATCTTTAGAAACACCTAAAGAAAAAGAAGAAACTTTAGAAAAGGTAAAATTAGATGATTTTGCTGTACAAACAGGTGAACATAAATTTAAAATGTCTCCTGTCATTTCTCCTGTATATGGAACGATGAAAGAAGAGGAGACAATTCGTGATGACTTTACTTCCTCGGCAAAATTAAAGTTGGAACAAACGGCAAACTTAGAAAAATTAGACGAAGAGTTAAAGAAAACGAATGAATTCTTAGCAGTATTAAAAGAACTAAAGAAAAAGTTAGATTAAGTAATCTTTCTTTTTTTTACACCAAAACATAGAATTATGATATAATAAAATAAGAAAACTTTATGAAAAAATAAAGAGGATGTGAAACGATGAGAATTGTTATTACTGCAGGTGGTACAGGAGGACATATCTTTCCAGCCGTAGCGATCATACGTAAGTTACAAGAATTAGATAAAAATGTAGAAATATTATATATAGGTACAAAAGATCGTATGGAAGCAACGATTATTCCTAAAATGGGTATTTCCTATGTGGGAATAGAAATGATAGGATTAAATCGAAAAAACATTTTTAAAAATGTAAAAACGATCCAATGCTTATTTAACGGAGTTAAAAAGGCAAAAGAAGTTTTAAAAGAATTCAAACCTGATTTTGTACTTGGAGTAGGCGGATACATTACTGTTCCTGTTTTAAAAGCTGCCCAATCTTTACATATCAAATGTGCTATTCATGAACAAAATGCGATCGCAGGACTTTCCAATAAACTTTTATCTAAAAAAGTGGATCGTGTTTTTGTATCCATTGAAGAAAGTAAAAAATATTTTGATCCTAAAAAAACCATTTATACAGGAAATCCACGAAGTGAAGAAATCATGGATGCAAAGAAAATGGATAAAACGAAATTTGGCTTATCGAAGGATAAAAAATTGGTTATTATTGCAATGGGATCATTAGGAAGTTATACAATTAATAATAAGATGAAAGATATATTAAAATCTGTAGGAAACAAGAAATATGAAATTTTATATATTACAGGAAAAAGTTACTATGAAGATTTTAAAAAAGAAA
>CAZWZO010000168.1:0-2220 GCA_964638525.1 uncultured Muribaculaceae bacterium
TTTTTTCAATAGATCTTGAGTCAGACCAAGCCTCTGTCACGTCTGAGGTCATTTCCCCTGTTCCAGTTAAAACCAGTTCTTTCAATGTTGAAATTCCCGTTTTATATTTGTAGGTGCCTGTTGGCAAGTCATTTTCCTTAGTTACATCGATAGTCAATTTTGTTATTTTTGAATTAGAAAAAGCACCATATAAATAGCCAATCGGATGATCAATAGTCAATTCTTTCAAATTCACAAGATAACCCATACTACCACTTTCCATACGTACAACAGATTTAGGAATGGTGTAAGAACCTCCTTCTTTATTAGCCGGATAACAGATTAAACTTGTTTGATCTTTATTAAAAAGTATTCCATCTGTTGATGTATAGTTTGGGTTGTCCTCTGCTACTTGAATAGACTTTAAAGAAGTACAGTTATTAAATGCTTCTCGACCAATCGTAAGTACATTTTTTGAGATTTCTATTGAATTTAGACTCATACATCCATAAAATGCATTATTTCCAATTGAGGTTACACTATTAGGCAAAGAAAGATTTGCTAATTTTTCACATTCATAAAATGTTTGATCTGAAATTTCCGTGATTCCTTCTGGAAGAACGACGGATGTGAGTTTACTGCAACCATGAAAAGCAGAGGCGCCTATTTTTATTATGTTTGATGGTAAAATGATAGATGTTATATCACAATTAAAAAGGACATTTTCTAATGTTGTTAGTTTATCAGACAATACAAAGTTTGTATTTGTTGATGTATGGTAGGCAAAAACACCATTATAGAAAAATTTAACCATAGGTCCTTCTCCGTTTATATTTAGTGTATCTAGTTTATAAACGCCCGCAACGGGATTAGAACTTTTTGTCCAAAAGTTTGAAGTTGCATCAATCGTTAAATTTTTTAGACTTGATACATAAAAAGCATTTTCATCTGTATTTTCAAGGGACTTGGGTAGTACAAGATTTGTGAACGAATTACAATTCCAAAAAGCTCTTTTTCCAATTGTTTTTAATCCTTCATTCAAATCAACATTTTGCAAATTTATACATTGATAAAAGGCATAATCACCTATTTCAACTAATTTGTCTGGCCAAACAACTGTTTTTAAGTTTGTACAATTATAGAAAGCCTCTGCATCGATAGAGGTTACCGTAGATGGAATCGTTATTTCTGTTATATCTTCATTTCCGGTATAAAGACCTTTTGGTATATTGGTAATGTTTCCTTCTAGCTCGATATTCTTTATAGACACCGTTGATGAAAAACTGTTATTATAAAAATTATCTGCTTCAAGAAAAAGTTGTTCTCCATTCTCAGTAGCGGTCCCCGTTTCATCCATTATTCCACGATTCACACAATACTCAATTAATGAAGACACATCTACAATTGTTTCTATATTTTCATATCCATTCTTTTTTAAAACTTCGCGAAAAGAGATTACATAAGCCTGTACATCAAGCTTATTATAAAAATCAGAATCTTTCGCACTTTCTTGATCCACAAAATTTGCAAAATCTTCCCAAGTTTGAATAGTAGTTACATCATACCCCATTTCTGCTAAAACTTCCTTATAATTTTTTACAAGTTTTTTCTCATCTGCATTGTAGATATTCATATTGGAAATACCGCTTTTTATCTTTCCATTTCCCTTTATTTCTAAAGTTCCATCTGAATACACATAAGCATAAGCTTTTCCATTTTCTCCTTCGGATACATCTACTTTTCTAAGTAATGTTTTTTCTTGATATACGACCTGGGAAGCATCTACCCTTATGTTTCCTTTAAAAACCTTATTCGCAGCTTCTTCTGTTGTGGCATCATAATCAATCCATAAATATAATTTATAGCTTACTGTTTCATTTGGTTTGATTAAATCATTGGTATCTACTTTATAAATCTTTTTATTTTTATCGACAGAGTCGATTCCATCGGATAAGTAATGACTACTTTTTTCATCAAGTGCCACCTCTTCATTATCCACTACCTTTGTTAAATAGTAACGTACCGTATTATCTGGAAGAGTCGTATCCTCGCTAAGTTCAATGTACATATCATACATAGCGTTTATATTTCCTTCGTTTACTACATCAAATGTATAGGGTGTATTTTGTTTACCCTCTTCTTCTGTTTGAGGTAAAGTATTTCCTAGACTGATCTCATTTTGTTCATTTTCAATTCTTACATCTAGTTTTCCTGCACTTACTACATTTTCTTTTTCTCCTG
>CAZWZO010000169.1:0-2169 GCA_964638525.1 uncultured Muribaculaceae bacterium
CACATAAAACCATTTGTTTGTTTCTACCGGCAAGAAAAAGTTATTTCCTTCTTCCTTTTCTAACGCTCTTTATTGTTACTTTGAAGTCTTTTTCACAAGGTGGAAGTGCAGAAGAGTTTATTCTTCCTTTTATGATGATTACTCTGTACTATTTTGTTTCCTACTTGAAAACCGATCAACCGAGTATTTCTAAAAAAAGAATAATTCTATCTGGAGTGATGTGTGGTTGTGTCTTTTGGATCAAATATACTTTAATTGGATTGTGGTTTGGATTCATGGCAAGTTTATTTCTTATCCAAATTATAAACAAAAGATATAAAGAAGCTTTCTTAAATTGTTTCTTATTCCTATTTGGTGTTTTTCTTGCTTCTATTCCTTGGCTTATCTATTTTGCTTATCATCATGCTATAAAAGATCTATGGGATGTTTACTTTTTGATTAACATTAAAGCCTATCCAAGTGGAGAAGTAAGTTTTTTAAAGAAATTCATTAAAACGGGAATTTTAATTGCTAAAAACACATTTGGTAGTATTCCTATTTTCTTGGGAGTAGTCATTGGATTTTTAGGAGCATTACAACATCAAGAAGCATTTAAGAAAAAATTTGCTATTTTTTATCTAGGATTTACTTACGTTACAACTGGTCTTTTCATATTTATAGGTGGCACCAATTACCATTATTATTCGCTTCCTCTATCCCCTTTTATCTTAGTGGGACTTATATTGCTTTTTCATGACCTTCCTATTAAAAGACAAAGAGAAAGGCTTAGCCTATCTATAATTATTTTTGTATCTTTAATTGCTAGTTTCTATCTTTCTTCCAATCCAAGAATGATAAGACATAAAAGAGAAGATTATGCGCAATATAAATTTGCAGATATTATAAAGAAAAAAGAAAACGCCATTGTATTAAATTATGGATTCTTGGACGGTGGTTTTTATTTGACGACCGAAAGCATCCCTAGTTTCTATCATTTTATGAAAACAAACATTCCTTATAAAAACTTCCCTGAAGAAATGGATGAACAAAATCGTTACATTAAAGAAAAAATACCAGACTTTGTTATTGTTCGAAATAAACTTTCAAAGTCACAAAAAGAATTATTAGAAAGTGGATATAAGAAAATTGCTAGTCATACCCAAAACGACGGTGATAAGGAAAATTCGAGATATTATTTATATGAAAAAAAATAAAAGGTTTACCCTTTTATTTTTGTTTTACTTTCTTTTTTACCACGGCATCCAAAGCATTTACTAATCTTCTTTGTGCTTCTTTTTTCTGTCTAGAACGAACGGTTTCATGAGAGACAGATAACTTTTCTGCTACACTTCTTAAAGAATATCCCTCATTTAATTTATCATAAATTTCTCTGTCAGATATATTAAGCCCCTTTTTATGTTTACCCTTTAACTTATTAGGTATTTTTTTCAATACCAAACCTGTCTCTTCTGAATAATGCAATAAGATTCTTCTTATTTTGCGGGAATCAATATGAAATTTTTCTTCTAAGTAAGAAATAGAACCACTACTTAATAAAGCATCATACAACACCTTTCCTCTTGCTTCTTTTATACTTGGTAAATCATTTTCACTAATATAAGAAGAAAGGAGAACCTTTACCATCTTGGAAGTGCATCCATACTTGTGGGAAACTTCATTTTGAGACATAAAGTTCACTCGATCCTGATACATATTATGAGCCATAGCTTCTCTAATGGGCAATAACCCCTTTTTTAAACAAAGAGCATCTATATGTTTTTTTACGTTTTTTTCTGATATGCCATATTTAACTGCTAAATCTTTATAAGTCAAATATTTATGGATACATTCATTATACATATCCATAGCCTGTTCTTCTTTTGGAGACATAAGTTCATTTTGCGAGGCGTAATATGAAATTCTTTGAGCAATGGTTTTTCTTGCTATACCATATTCTGTAGATAATTTTCTAACGGAGTTTCCTTCTAAAACCATAAAATAAAACATTTCTCCCTGGGCCTCTTCTATACTAGGTAGATTGTTTTTTTCTATATACTGATCAATTTCTAAATGAACTTTCCAAATAGAACAATTATTTTTTCTAGCAATCTCCTCCCAGGATAAAAAGTTTATTCGATCTTCATACATTTGCTTTTGATTCATATTATTTTCCTCTTCCTTTTTCTTCTA
>CAZWZO010000170.1:0-2147 GCA_964638525.1 uncultured Muribaculaceae bacterium
TATTGGAGCAAACATCATAAGGTGATAAAAGTGCATTTTTTCTACAGTAAACATCTATGTGTGTAGATAAAGCCGATATACTAAGACCATATTTTATAGAAAGTTCTTTTAATGTTTTTCCGGCCACTCTTTCCTTATAAACTTCCTCCATTGGTAACTTTTTCATAACCCCTCCATAATTTGCTATATTATACCACAATCCCTATAAAAAGGCAAGAAATACACAAGTGAGGCACAAAAAAAGACCCTTCTCAAAGTCTTTTTATTTTACATTATATTTTTCATTTAATTTTACCTTTAGTTTTGTATTCTTATCTATCTTGGTATCTTTCTTTATACTTTGTTCTTTTACATAACCATTTCCTTCATAGTCTACACTTATCTTTGTTAAATCAGCATACGTCATAACATCCTTTTTACTCCAATTCTTTAAATCAGGCATTTTAATGATATTTCCATTTGTAACTAAGAACATTTTTTCTTTTGAAGAAATCTTTCCATTTTTTGGATATTGATCGATTACTTTATCCCCATCGCCAATTACCACAGTAGGAATAGAAGATTTCTTTAATTCTTCTGTAACATCACTTACATTTTTATTGATGTAAGAACTGATTGTTACTTGTGTAATCTTTTCTTCCTTTTTCGTATTGGTATCAATTTTAAAGTAAGTACTAATATTTCTTACAATTTCTTTTACAGCTTCACTAACAGCGTAAGGTTTTCCGTTTCTTGGTCTATAAACTGAAGCATATATGATTACTTCTGGATCTTCTTTTGGATAAACGCCTGCGAAAGAAGCAACAATATCTGCATATCCTTTTAAATATCCTCCATGCTTTGTATCAGCAATTTGAGCGGTTCCTGTTTTTCCTATTAAAGCATATCCTTTTTGTTTATAGTAAATACCTGTATTAGCCTTACCATTTACAGTCTCATCCATTAGATCTTTTAATTTATCAGTGGTTTTCTTTGTAGCAATCTGTTCGATTTCTGTTCTTTTTCCACGGTACGTTACTTCTTTATCACTGGTTTCGATTCTATCAATAATATAAGGTTTTAAAAGCATACCATCATTCGTAAGAGTTGTTAAAGCTTGAATGTTTTGAATAGGTGTTGTTGTAATACCTTGTCCAAAAGAAGCATTTAGTATTTCTGTTTCATAGGTAAAGTTTAAACTACCTGTTGATTCCTTAGGAAGTTCAATTCCTGTTTTTGTACCAAATCCTAATTTTTTATAGAAGTTTTTTAAAAAGGTGCCACTCATTCCATTATTAATCAAATTCATAGCTGCGACATTTGAAGAATAAGCAAAACCTTTATCATAGGTAATGTATCCCCATCCTTCTGGTTTCCAGTCGTTAATTTTTGTACCATCGCTTGCTACGTAAGAGCCAGATTTATATGTTTTTTCTCCATGATACGTTCCGTTTTCCATAGCAGCCATAAAACTATAAATTTTCATGGTAGATCCAGGTTCATAAGCCACCGATACATTTGTATCCAAGTAATTGGTTATATTTCTTTTGTTAGGATCAAAGGAAGGAGAAGTGGTTGAAGCTAAAATAGCTCCTGTTTTAGCATCCGCAACCATAATAGATAACCAATCGTATTTATACTTTCTCTCCGAATTATGAATGGCCTGATCTACTATCAATTGTACCGTTTGATCTACAGTTAAATAAATATCTTGTCCATCTACAGCATCTTTTCTAATTTCATTGGTATCTGGAATCTTATAACCATTGGCATCTTTTTGATACTCTACGTATCCATCCGTACCACTTAGTACATCATTATAAAGTTGTTCCAACCCAAGTTCTCCAACAATTACACCATTTTTATCTTCTTTTGCGTATCCCAAAGTATAAGACAAGAAATCTCCATTTGGGTAATATCTTTTTTGCGATTCTATAAAATCAATACCTGGTAAGTTTAATTTATCAATCTTTTCTTTTTCTAATTCAGAAAGACCCTTTCCTGCTGTACCAAATTCCGTTTGATATGTATCCTTGCTTAATAGCTTTACAATTTCTTCCTTACTTAGCTTAATTACTTTTGATAACTCTTCTGCCGTTTTTTCTACATCTACAACATGAAGTGGTTTTTTTGAGTTTTTACTACGAGAAGAGTCCAAGTAGGCAATT
>CAZWZO010000171.1:0-2143 GCA_964638525.1 uncultured Muribaculaceae bacterium
AGGTTCCAGTATGATCAAACTGGATAATTATTTTGTTCGGTTCTTTCTCATTTTTTTCATAACCTAAATTCATTAAAAAATCTCGGTTTTCAAAATAATACATATTATTGAAATAGCCTCGTCTTTCTTCTTGATTTAAGTTTTTTCCTTTACTGACTGTAATTTTAAAAGGATAAATATTATTTGTTTTTGAGGAAGATACTTTTTCTAATAAAGCATTTACTTTGCCCTTTTTGTATGCTTTTCTTATGTTTTTTATCTCTAAATAAATTTCACTGTTTGCCTTCTTGTCAACTTGAAGTACAAGTTTATCATTTTTATTTGTTACCTTTATTTTGTTATCCTTTATTTTTATGGAAGAAGTTACATCCACTGTATACGAAAGTTTTGTTTTATTTTGCTTTAAACGTTCTATTTCTTCCTTAGAATTTGCTAAAGGAGTATGATTTTCTTCTAAAACTACTGTACTTAATAAAATTTGTTCCCTGTCAAGAGAGGAAAGTTTATTATACTCTTCTTTTGTAATATAATGATTTGAAAATGTAGCAAGAGGAAGAGAATATTTATTTTTGTATACATAAGTATCTTTATAATGATAATATTCTTCGTATCCAAAAGGCACTTTATCTTTATTTGCCTCATTTACTATATAGTACTTTGTTGCAAGTTTTGTTGTTATCTTTACTCGGTTATCAAAATCTTTTATATACCTGTTTATAGCATAAGAAGAGTTATTTAAATCTTGGCCTAAAGAGGATTCATTTTCCCCTGCTAGAGAAAGGTAACTGCTAAGTCCGTTGTAGTTGTATACAAGCTCCAAGTTTTCTATAGAATTAGGATAAACATTTATACGATAAAAACTTTTATCTTCTTTTACTTTCTTTATTGCTTCTTCTAGTCCTTCCATGGTGTGATTATTTGTTTTTAATCTTTCTAAAGAAGTATTCTTTTCTACAAAAGTATTTACATACTGATACTTCGTGTTTTTGTTATATAAAAAGGTAGATAAAAATAAAATGTTTACACAGACCAAAGAAAGAATAAAAATGGTATTTGTCCTTTTATTTTTATTTGGAAAAAGAACAAGAATTAGAAATAAGTATGCAAATACTAACATACATAGCATTTCTTTTTTATAATTTGTTATTAAAACAGCACAAATACTATAGAACGCTAAAAACAAAATCATAAACTTCTTTTCTTCTTTACTATATTTATAATTTAAATCAAGAGAATTTATAATTATTAAACTAAGGACGAATGTAAAGCCGAAAGACCAACGATTCGCAGGATAAGACATTCCATTCATCATTTGGCCAAATAAAGGTACAAGATAAATAAAACCTAGAAGAAGAAAATACCAAAATAACTCTTTATTTTTCTTTCTATTCTTAATAAAAATAGGTAATAATACAAGAATAATACTACTTGTTGAAAATAAAGACCAGTATCTTATTCCATAAGCAGAGTTTGTTACTATACCAGTAAATAAATTTTTATAATAAGATGGTGGATAGAAAAGAAGACGAAAGCCACTTGTTCTAGCACTACTTAATAAGGTATAGGCCGTTGGAAAGAGAACAAATCCTGCTATAAAAATAGCTACTACATAACTAACAATTGCATCTTTTATAATCGAAAGCCATCTTTCTTTACCTACTTTTGTTATTAAAAGTATAACGGCATAAATAAAGGCAAGAATACTAATGGTTACAAAAAAGTAATAGTTTGAAATACAAGCCAAAGCAGCCGTTAAAATTAAATCTTTCCTCTTTTGCTCTAGAATAAGTTTTTCCACTCCTACAAGTAGAAATGGGAAAAAGATGACTGGAAGCAAGAAAGATAAATGTCTTACTCCTGCATAAAGAGTAAACCCATTAAATGTGTATAAGATTGCTCCCAAAACTGCTTTTTCTTTTGGAAATTTCTTGTACATAGCATAATATAAGAATGAAATACCAACAAGATAAAATTTTAAATAAATACTTATATTGTATATAAATTCTATCTTAGATATAGGAAAAAGCAAGGATAAATAAGAAGTGGGATCTCCGATTACATAATAAGAAAGCTGCCCAATTACATCTTGTCCAAGTCCTAGTGAAAAGGAAAAAAGAGAAAGAGAAGAAAAGGTTTCTTTTAA
>CAZWZO010000172.1:0-2098 GCA_964638525.1 uncultured Muribaculaceae bacterium
GATCAAATTATATCGATAAAAATGATAATTTAAAAAAATATCTAGAAACAAACCCACAAATTATTTCAATAACAGACACTTATCGTTATGAAACTGGTGAACAAGTTGTTTATTGTTCTTATGATGATAATTTTAATTTAATAACAAGAACATATCAACTTGATGATACTGGTAATACTGGTGAAGATAAAAAAACAAGATATATTTCAATCTTGTTTTATATATTTTTTTAATAAATCAATAATCATTTGCTATTGTTGTGTATATTTATTTAGCAAATCCACAATCATTTTCCCAGTTCCGTTCTTATGACAAAATCTAAACTTGCAATTAAATAAAGTGCTATATTTTTGCATTTCTTTATAAATTTGCCAACCTTGAACATTTAAAAATCTCTTGCCATTGACATCTTTTGGACTTTTCCAAGACAATAAATCTTGCTTGGTTTCTATTTTTTGTTCAATTAAAAAAATCAGTAGAACCCCATTATTTTTGGCACGAATACTCTCTTTTTGGAAGCGAACACTATCACTGAATAGATTGTTTGCAAATTCTACAAGCGATTGTTTAGTGTCAATTACTGCCACATTTTCAAAGCCTTGAATAGCATAATCGCCAACATTGAGTTTTTGCCTGATTACAGGGATGTTGTGTTTTTCAAAATATCGCAAGATATGATTTTTTTTGCCGACTTTCTCACGAGTGTCTTGAATTATAATCATTTAAAATCCTACTTAAAATGGGAGGTTATCGCTATCGTCAATAGGTGTCATTTCTGCATTTTGGTTAGAATTATTATCGGCATTTTTATTGCCATAGGTGAAATGAACTTTATCAACGACAAATCTAGTGTGGCTCTTGCTTTCTCCATCTTTCTCATATGTTTCAGTTACAAGCTTCCCTTCTGCAATTAGTTCGTTGCCTTTCTTGAAGTATTTACCAAGCAATTCAGCAGTCCCTCGCCAAGCCTTACAATTCATAAATAAAGTTGTTTCGGTTTCGTTGTATTTTTCGTTCCAAACAAGAGTAAAATTTGCATAACTTACTCCGCTTGTTGTTGTTCCAAGTTCGATATCTTTTGTCAATCTTCCTTGCAATTCAAAATGGTTTAACATAATTATTCACTCTCCTTTATTTTACCAGCTTTAACCCCACATTCTTTTGAACACAAAGCCATTCCATATTTTTGTGCCGAACCCTGATAAGTTGATTCATCGATTTGCTTTCCACAAATATCACAAACTCTTGCTGGCACAGGTTTTATTCTTAATGCTGGTTGAACCTTGCCAAATGCTTTTATTTGTTGAACTGTTAGCAAGACTTGTTTACCAGCCCATTTTTCCAAGAATATTGTTCCTGTGGCTTGTTCTATGCCTTGTTTGTTTGTTGTATTCAAAATCATTGGCTTAATATCTTTTTCCTTAAAATGAGCCACTGATTTTTTGACCTTTTTAGAAGTTTGTGCATCAAGCACTTCTTCTTCCGCACTTACATAATCAATCGTCACAATTCTATCACGATAGATTGGTTTATTCTCTTTATCTGCACCAACAATTAAATCTGAACTTCCTACAAAGTTTGTATCTCTTGTTGATTGCCAAGCTGTTAATTTTTCCATAATTTTACATCTCCTCAATACTATTTTTATTTAATGCTTTAATAGATTTACAATAATCGCAACAACCACAATTCCAAGCTGGTTCTTCGCCAAGTTTCATTTTTTGAAAAATTGGTGCTTTTGCAATAACTTCATTCTTTGCATCTTCAAGAACACTATCTTGAATTTTTACTAGCCTTTTGTCTGGCACTTTCTCTTTCGTTACAACACCAAGCACAAATGGTAGTTTTTTGCCAATATTTTGTTGAACTATTGCTTGATAGATTGTTCCTTGGCAATCATATCTATTTGCCATATAAAATGGTTGTTTGCCATCTATCCAGCAATCCTCACAATCTTTTAATACTTTGCCATCAACAATCATATCATCGTGCAAACTGTCAATTTTAATCTTAAACGGAACACCTGCGATATAACCTGTCATAATTTCTTGTCTTTTACCTTTTAGAAGATTATACAAATACTCGTCCTTTTCAATTA
>CAZWZO010000173.1:0-2088 GCA_964638525.1 uncultured Muribaculaceae bacterium
AGTCATCTAATGTAAAAAAACCAATACGCAAGAAAAAGAAGATTCAAATTATTTTTTTGGTATTTGTAGGAGCCCTATGTTTTAGCACTATTTATTTGACTGTAATTCAAAGATCTTTGGTAAAAAGTGAATTACAACAATTAGAAAAGGATATTCAAAACTCGAAATTAAACTATGATGATATAAAGAAAAGAGTGAACAAGACTATTGCGGTTGGGTCATATAAAAAAGTAGAGATTGCTTATAAAAAATATGTAAATGATGTGGTAAGTACAACAAAAGAAATAAATAAGTTAACAGAAAAAGAGAATTTGTCCAATATTTTATCTTCAAAAAATTTAGAAGAAGATGGTCCTAAGTTTGTAGTAACACAAAAATACATTGATGAAACTTGGGAAAACCTTCAGAAGAATTTAACGGTTCTTATCAAGCTTATGCAAAAAGATACAATCATGAGTTACATCAAGGATAAGAAGATATCTATCAATCAGAAGAAATTATATGAGGAAGTAGCACTAAAGGATGAGGACCAATTGGAAAAAATGCAGAAAAGTTTAGAGGAAAATTTAACGTACTACCAGAATATGTTTAAAGTGTTTCAAGAAGCCATTCATTTTTTGAGTACACATAAAAGCTGGAAAATAGAAAACAACAAGTTAATTTTTTCTTCCAATAATGAATATAAAAAATACAACGAAATTGTAAAAGGATTGAAGTAGCTCACCAGAAAAATATTGAAAAGTAGTAAAAAAAATTGTATAATGGTGTAGGAAAGAGGCAGAATATGAATGGATTGATAATAGGCAAACAATATCAAATCCATAGTTACAAACATGATGGGAATATTCATAGGGCCTGGGATGAAGCTGTTCTTCTAGAAATACATGATGATTATTTGGTGTTTGGAAACAATCGAACCAAGGTAATAGAATCAGACGGTAGAACATGGAGAACAAAAGAACCTGCTATTATGTATTTTTATAAAAACAAGTGGTTCAATGTAATTGGTCAGTATAAAAAGGACGGGATCTATTATTATTGTAATATAGCGTCACCGTTTGTTATAACAGAAGATACAATTAAGTATATTGATTACGATTTGGATTTAAGGGTATTCCCCGATGGATCTTTTAAAGTTTTAGACAGAGGTGAATATAAATACCACAAACAAAAGATGGGATATTCAGAGGATTTAGATAAAGTTTTAAAAGAAGAACTTACGGATTTGATTGAATTAGCACGTGCTAAGGAACATCCTTTTAAAACAGGTATGGTAGAACATTACTATGGTATATATAAGGATGTAAAAGGAAAATTACAAAATGCATAAATTTGTAATTTTTTTTATTGAAAAAGCATAATATAAAAAGGTAGTAAAAAAAAGTAAATTTTTTTCGAAAAAGGTGTTGACATTAGAATTTGTTTTTGCTATATTAGTAAAGCACGTGAGGAAATCAGATGTGTTAAATAATTGTCAAAAAAAACTTTTAAAAAAAGTTGAAAAAAAGTGTTGACAAAATACGACAACTTCTGATATAGTTAAGAAGCGTGTTAAGAAAACGCACAAATATGTAAACTGTTGAAGCTTAAAAAACTTTTTTAAAAAAGTTGAAAAAAAGTGTTGACAAATAAAAACATGTTTGGTATAGTATTAAGAGCAACTGCGAGATAACAACAAATGAAAATGATCTTTGAAAACTGAGCAAAACGTCAATTTTGAAAGCTAGGTAAAATTAATTAATTCAAACTTATAAAAATAAATTTTTATTCGAGAGTTTGATCCTGGCTCAGGATGAACGCTGGCGGCATGCCTAAGACATGCAAGTCGAACGAAGTGGCCCAATGAAGATTGAGTGCTTGCACGATTTCGGATTTGGATTCCCACTTAGTGGCGCAAGGGTGAGTAACACGTGAGAATCTACCTTTGAGACTGGGATAACAATTGGAAACGATTGCTAATACTGGATGATATATATTGGAATACGTTCCTTTATATTAAAAGGTGCCTTTAAAGCATCACTTAAAGATGAGCTCGCGGCGTATTAGCTAGTTGGTGGGGTAATGGCCTACCAAGGCAACGATGCGTAG
>CAZWZO010000174.1:0-2080 GCA_964638525.1 uncultured Muribaculaceae bacterium
CTACTGGAGTTTCAAAATCTCCCTCATTTTTAGTATAAGTTTGAACCCAATCCCCTAATCCAAAGTTTGCTAGTCCAGCTTCATTTAAACGACTTTGCACATAATCAAAATATTTATTTATGGCTTCAAAATTATCTTTTACTACTTTTTCATCACCATAAAACTTAAAAATTTGATATGGCATTTCGACAAGTACACTATCCCAAGCTGGGCCATTACCAAAATCAAATCCCCAACCTGCTGTTGGTATAATACCAGGTAATTCTCCATTTGTTTTTTGCGCATTGCGTATTTGTAACAACCATTGAACTAGACTTGCTTTTGCATCGAACGTATATAACATTTGCTCTGCACTAATTGATGCATCTGCTGTCCAACCATTTTTTTCACGTTGAGGACAATCATATGGATAGAAAACAAAATTACTCTTATCACTTTGCAAGGTCATTTGAACAAGTTTATTTACCATTTCATTATCACACTTAAATTCACAAGTTCTTTTTAAGTCACTATGAGTAGATATAAAAGTAATCGTATCTAATGTTGCTTGAGAATCATCAAGTCCACAAACCTCACAATACCTAAAACCATGCCAAGTAAAACTAGGCATATAATTTTGTTGTCCTTGCTTGCATATATATACATCATGTTGATTATACCCCTCAATGGTTTTGTCAAAAGAAATACTTCTATAATCAACACTGCCATCTAAATTGATTTCTTCAGCAAAATACATATCTATACGTTGTCCATCTTTTGCATTTAATAAATTAAGCTTACATAAACCAGTATCATTTACTCCAAAATCATATAAATATCCTTTAGAAGTTTTTCTTATATTAACTGCCCTTCTAGGTTTTCCTTTAATAATTGGTTGAACTTTATTTTCAATAACTTTACCTTTAGGTGTATCTGCTAAAATCACTTTTTCAAAATCTTTTAATTCATTATTTTTTAAAATTTCACTTCTTTCTAATCTTGCATCATAGCGCTCACCACATCTAAAGTCATCAAAAGTAATGGGACTATCTATTACTAAAAAATCTTCATCAGTTTCTAGTATTGTTATATTATCAACACTTATATTTAATGCAAATTTTGGTGCACTACGGTATGGTGCTGTTTCATTAAACCATATATTAAAATCATTTGTATTTGTAAATCCATTACCTAGTAAAACACAAAGAATATTATTTTTCTTTTTTAAATCTTTTTCTATGTTATAAACATCATAAACAACAACTTCATCTGGATTACTCATATATGGTGCAAAATAGCTTTTATTAAGTTCTTTTCCATTTAAAAACAATCTATAAAGTCCAGTAGTCATAATTGTTAACTTTGCATTTTTAGAAGTTTCACAATCAAAAACACGTTTAAAAAGTGGAGCATTTATATGCTTATCAATTGTGTTATATTCTCTTCCTCGTGCAATAAATTTCATAACATACTCCTTTTATTTATAGCATCTAATAAAAAATCAATATTTCTCTATACAATAATCTCTAAAAAATTCTACGCAATTATCTATCCACTGAGCATTCTTTTTCAAAAATTCTGCATTACCATTTATCTCTTTATCACAGGTTGTCAATCCGTGTCTTCCATGTGGATATATATGAAGCTCAAACTTTACATTATTCTTTGCAAGAGCATTAGCAAACTTGATTGAATTCATACATGGAACCAAGTTATCCTCAACTGTTGTCCAAATAAAAGTAGGCGCTGATTTTTTATTTACTTGTTTATCTAAACTAGTTTCTTCAACTAATCTTTCGTTTTCTAAACCACCAAGCAAGTTTATATGTGTTTCTTTAAAGCCATATTCAGGCGAAATAACAGGATAACCCATTGCCGCTGCTGTTACTTTACAATCTATATTCTCAATGTATTTTTCGGCAATTGTATTATTCACAGCAAGATTTCCAACAAGATGCCCACCAGCTGAAAATCCTATAGCAAAAACTTCTTTTGGATTTATTGAATATTTTTTACAATTTTTCTTTATATAATCTACACTGCAAGCAAGTTCCAAAAGTTGTTCCGGATAAGTTACGTTTTGAGATTTACAAAGATAATG
>CAZWZO010000175.1:0-2063 GCA_964638525.1 uncultured Muribaculaceae bacterium
ATGGTGCTTTCTGATATTGCCTTATAAGAATTGTTTATTGTAATATCCTTCTCAATAGGTTTTATAAACACTCTTACCAAGTCCATTTTCTGATAGATATTTAACTTTTTGATATCTTCTTGACTTAACTGATATGCCTTTATATCTTCATCAATTATTTTCTCTTCTTTTTTTTCTTTTGTGTTATTGCTCATATTTGCCTCTCCTTAATAAAATTTTCTAAATCATCCTTTTTTATAATGATGTTCTTAAAACTTAACTTTGTTGCCTTCAAATCGCCGTTTGTGATGTATTTTGCCACGGTTCTTTTACCTAATCTCAAAACATCACTTGCCTCTTGTAAAGTCAAGTAAGTAGGTTTATTTATTTCTATTTGTCTTTTTCTCATATTCATCTCCTAGTATCTCATAAAATACTTTTCACTTTTGTCATCGTGGTAGTATCTATAAAACAAACTCCAAGCGAATACGAAGTCTTGGTTGTCTGCCATTACGAAGATATCAAAATCTCCATATCTTGAAATTACTTTTTTTATAATTTCAAAATCTTCTCTTCTGCTTTCTCTGTTAGAGTAAAAACTACATTCCTCGGATATATACCATCCAGAATCCCCCTCGCCTTTGTAGTAGTTACTAAATCCTTCAAATCCGTTTACTCTTAGTTCCTTCTCTATCTTATAAACGGTGTTTTTTAGATAATCTTCCCTGTTTTTTTCATCTGTTAATTTAATCTGCCAATCCATATTATCCTCCTATAAATAATACTTATAATCGAAGTCTAAACTTCGCTCTAAAAAAATATTTATTAATCCTTGCTCTGCTAGGTCAAAATACTCTTTTATCTTCTTTTTATTGCTGTAATTACTAAATAATGTTTCTGTTAAAACTTGCTCAAAGACATTAAAACAAGTTGGATCTAAAATTTTATTTTTGCACTCATTCTTAAAATTCAATACAAAAAATCTTAATCCAATATCTGCCAGTTTTGTGCAATACATATCCTTTATTTTAGGTGCATTCTTGCATCGGCAATCATTGTTGTAAAATAAAATAGTATCTTCAATTTTTCTTAAAGTATCATCGGTTTTTTTATAAGTCATGATCTATATCCTCCCCTTGACTTTTATAATTTCTTCTATCTTCTTTTTTTCGCTGGTTGTATTTATATTTGCTTAAAATATCCTTTTCTATGTTATCCAACCTCGGCATCGCCGTTTCATGTATGATGGTGTAGTAATTGACATCTGCATCATAGAGTTTTGCCTTTGCATTTATTATTGCTATCCTTTCTTTAAAGGTGTTTGGAAAATAACACACTAATAAAAAAAGTTCGTTGTCATTTAATGCGATGTGACTCTCTTGTGTTGGATCCATTGGGTCGCCGTAAAAGAATTTTTTAGTTTCTGTGTTCTTCGCCCCCTTGCTTGTGTCATGTTTTGGAATGCCACTGTCTTTTTTGAAATTCTTACAAATCTCATAAACTGTCTCTACATCCATGCCACTTGCTTTTAAGATTTCATCAATCTCTAAATCTTCCAGAACTAAATCTCGGGTTTTTTTTGAAAGTAGCAAGTATTCATTTACTCCAAGGGAATCTGGTAGTAGTTTGCCCTTGCCTTGCTGATCTTGATATTCTTTTAAAGTTAAAAAAACATCTTCCAAGTGTTTTACTTTTTCTAATTCTTCCATGTTTTACTCCTAAAAAATAATATTTTTGTTAATTGTTAATTATTTTTTATTTATTGTCAATAATTAACATATTAATTTATTTAGGTTAATTTTATTATTTTTGTTTTCTTTTGTCAACCTATTATAAATTTTTCTAAAAAATTGCTTTTTATTATTTTTTTTATTAATATTTTGATATGGAAAACTTAGGAAAAAAATTAAAAATAATTAGAATTAAATTAGGTTTCTCTCAAAAAGATTTTGCCAGAGAATTAGGTATTACTAAGGAGCATATGTGTAGGTTGGAAAATGGTGTATCTCCTATTAGTGATAAGATTAAAATTTTACTTACTGACAATTATGGAATAAATTTGAATTATCTTAATGGTTCATCTG
>CAZWZO010000176.1:0-2052 GCA_964638525.1 uncultured Muribaculaceae bacterium
TATACTTTCAAATGAAGTTACAATATAATCATCGCTTACTTTACCAAGTACAACATAGGACTAAATAAATGGCGATACAGTAGAAGAATAATTTACATTGCTTAATCCGTAATAATCAAAATATACATCTACTTCTTTATTACTGATTGCTTTTTTTAAGTCTTCTACATTTTTATATTTTTTATAGGTAAATTCTATATCAGAAAGTCTACTCATACGTTTAATGTATTCCATAGCAATTCCTTCAACCGAATCTCCCTTTGTTACTTCATATGGCACGTTTTCTACATAACCATATACATAAGTTTTGGAATTTAGTTCTGTTTTAATTTTATCACTAACATTATTTTTGCTTAAGTAATAATTCAAAAGTTCATTATTATAGTTGTCTACATAATTATTACTTTTCCATTTATTAAAATGCTTTCTAATGATACTATTTAATGTTTTATTTTCGCCATCAAGAGTTAAGACAGCTTTTTTACTTAAATCTGTAAAATAATAGTTAACATAATAATCTTCAGATGAAACAATTTTATCTAAATAACGAATATAAGGTACAACTATTAAATCTACTTTTTTATCATCTAGTCCCTTATATAATTTTGTAATATTATCATAAGATACATAAGTAATATTGTTACTACTCTTTAAATAATAACTTACTTCTGACATATCATCAGCAAGTACACCTAGTTTTAAATTATTAATATCAGCTTCCTTAGTAATTGTCATTGTTTTTTTACCAATGGCTACATAACTGTCTTTAAAAATTAATAAATCGTTTTTTCCTACTTCTTCATCGTTGTTTAAAATACGAATACTATACTTACTGTCGATTTTTTCAGAGTCAAGTACTGGGTTTTTATTAAACTCCAACCCTGTTTTATTTTCTAGATTTTTAACATAGTTAAAGAAAACCCCTTCTCCATCTAATCCATAAACAGGATAATTGTTTACAATATCAATATCAATCTTGGTTTTCGAATTTTCTTCAATCCAGTTTTTTTCTTTTAATGAAAAATTTGTTTTTTTATCTACAGAATTAAAATAGAAAAATACTCCTATAAATGCAAGGACAAATGCAACAATAGGAATAATAATAAGTAAATTTTTCTTTTGCTTTTTCATTATGCATCACCTCTATTTTTAGTAAAACTAAACTCATCAGAGGATGCCTTTTTATATCCTATAATTGGATAACTCGTATTCTTGCTATCTTCACTTTCTATAAAGACTTGAAAGTCATAAAAACTTACTTGATCCTTACCATAACAATCTGTCACTTTACTTGTAAGTTTTTTGGCATCGTTTACCTTCACTCCTGTTTTTACTTTAATAATTACATTCACAATTTTTCCTTGAATGTTTGAAGATACCGATGACACGTTTGTCTCTTTTTCTAATTTGGTTTTCATCTCTTCTTGTTCACTTTTACTAATTTCTACTTCTTTGATACCGTCTAGTCTATTACCATAGCCAGGCTTAGAAGAATTGTCTGTAAAAAATACAATCATACTTATCACTAAGGTTACTGCTAAGACAATAACAACGGCTAATAATAGTTTTACTTTATTCTTTGTTATTTTTTTCATAAAACTCATACGCTTCACTCCTCGTATTATTATTATACAATAGTTTTTTTTAATAATCAATTTAATTATATGAAATCATTTTGTTACTTTATGAATGCATTTCTTACTACAACTAGGTTTGGATTCTTTTTGTTTTTATTCTTAAATCCCTTGATTGTACCAACCACTGTAATCTTATCTTTCTCTTTGTAACTAGATAAGTCTATATTTTTATTTTGCATATATACGTCCATAGCAAAAGTATATTTATTATCGGGATCGTTATACTCAAATCTTATTATCTTATTTTTGTTATCAATATAAGTAATTTTCTCTGTTAATAAAATATATTTGTTATAAAAAGCATCATATGTATTTTTATTGTTATCAATATATTCTAAAGCAAAATCAAATAATTCAATTTTAATAGGCGTATCTTCGTATTTTAAAGACCAATTACCAAGGACGGTGTCATATC
>CAZWZO010000177.1:0-2050 GCA_964638525.1 uncultured Muribaculaceae bacterium
GGTGAAAAAATAGAGAGAAAAGACTATAATAAAGTTGCGGAAAAAACGTTGCTTGATTTTTATGAAAGAGAAGAAAAGCAGAACAAAAATTTACTTTTGTATGAAAAAGTAATTGGATATTTAACAAGTTTAACCTTTCTTATTATCATTTTTGTGGGTGCTTATTATATTAAGAATACAGGTGTACAAATCGCTTTATTTTTGTTTTCTTTTCTTGTATTAATCCTTGGTGTTTCCTTTGCGTTAAAAATAGAAACAGAAGCAGGGTATTATGAGTGCAAATACTGTAAAAATAAGTATGTTCCTAAATATAAGGATGTTTACTTTGCTATGCATTTTGGTACAACAAGATATATGAAATGTCCAAAATGTGGAAAAAAGAGCTTTCAAAAGAAGGTTATGAGATAAGAGAATACTATATAGAAAGGAAGAAGAATATGAAAAATATAACAATTATGGGTGGAGGCGTACTAGGCAGTCAAATCGCTTTTCAAACAGCATATTGTGGATTTCATGTGACAATATGGCTTAGAAGTGAAGAAAGTATTTTAAGAACCAAAAAGAAACTAGAGGAAGTAAGAAAATCTTATATTGAGGCTATTAAAAAGATGAGTAAGGATAAGACTATAGAAAACTGGTGTATGGGAATTAGTGATTATGAATCCTTTGATAAAGAAAAATGCTTAGAAAAAGTTGGGAATGCTTATAAGGATATTTGTTTAGAATTGGATATGAAAAAGGCTCTAACAGGGGCAGATTTAGTAATAGAATCAATGAGTGAAGATTTTCAAGCTAAAAAAGAATTGTATAAAAAGATGGCTGATCTTCTTCCAAAAAAGACAATTGTTACTACGAATTCTTCTACATTTCTTCCAAGCAAACTTGCTAAATATACAAAAAGAGAGAATATGTTTTTAGCACTTCACTTTGCAAATTCAATTTGGAAAAATAATACAGCAGAAGTTATGAAACATAAAAAAACAGAGGATCGTTATTTTAAACAAGTTATGCATTTTGCTAAAGAAATAAATATGGTGGCTTTACCACTCGAAAAGGAAAAAGCAGGCTATCTTTTAAATTCTATGCTCATTCCTTTCTTGTTTTCTGCTCTTGATTTGTATGTAAATAAAATATCTGATCCAGAAAGCATCGATAAAGCATGGATCCTTGGGACAGGAGCAAAGGAAGGCCCTTTTCAAATATTAGATGTTATTGGTCTTAAAACGGCTTATGAAATTGTAAGTATGTATGCAAAGATACCAAGTATTCTTGCCCCATATAACTTTAAGGATATGAAAAAGCTATTAAAGAAATATATAGATGAAGGAAAACTTGGTAAAGCCAGTAAAGAAGGTTTTTATAAATATTAAAATAAGTTATGATAAAACAAATAAAAGTTAGAAACGTTATCTAAAATGGATAACGTTTTTTGGTGAATGAAACAGGATATGTTAAAATAAGATTGGAAGTGATATTATGCAAAATAAAGAAAAATTACTCAAAAATATTATTTTAATTTTAAATGCAATTCTTTTTTATTATTTGGTGTTTATTGGAAGAAACCAATATTTATATGATATGAACTATTTAAAAAGTATTTTATTTATGGTGTTTCATTTCTTCTTTCTTTTCTTTTATGGAGTACTTGCTAATAATAGAAAAACGTATAACTCTAATATAATACTTTATATTGCACTATATAGTTATCTGTTGTTTGCAATAACATTTATAATTGGTAGATCTGAGTTTAAATTTTATAATTGGTGGTACATAGGACAGTATAAACCATTTTATACGATACTATCTCAATTTAAGTATGGTTCTACTTTATCAATTATAAAAAATATATTTGGAAATAGTATAATGCTTATTCCGTTATCATTCTTGTTAATGATTAAAAATAAAAAGTTTAATAATGTATTAAAACAATCTATTATTGTATTGCCAATTATTATAATAATTGAATTATTACAAGCTTTAACTCATACAGGAACATTTGATATAGATGACATTATTTTAAACTATATTGGAACATTAATATTTACTTTTC
>CAZWZO010000178.1:0-2038 GCA_964638525.1 uncultured Muribaculaceae bacterium
AAGAAAAGGATGCAGAGATAAAAAACAGTATAATAAAGACAGATCCAAATGAATTAAGAAAAATTTTATATGATTTATTTTTAGAAAGAGGAACTTTAGAGAAGAAGGATTTAGAAGAATTAGAAAATAAAGATCAAATTTTAGATAGCAATCTTTTAAAACTAAAAAATGATAAGTACCATTTAAAAGATATAGAGTCTTTTTATAAATATGGGGAAGAATTAAAAGATACACGTGATTTTGAAAGAGCAGGGAAGTGTTTTGCTATTTGTTATCTGGAACGTCCAAAATCTCATAAATATTTCTTTTCCTATTTTCGTTCTAAAATAGAGAGTGGTACATCAGAAGAGGTTCTTTCTATGCTTCAAATAGCTAGTGAGAAAAGACAAATCAGTCCAATAAATAGAAATACGCTTTTATATTTAATGAGCTTAACATCTGAACTTCCTGATTCCTTGCAACAAGAAGTAGAGAAATTTCAATTAGAAGATTTAACATGTAAAATAGAAGATGAGGAGAGACAAAAAGCAAAACAGGATATATTCGTAAGACATAATTTATATTCGGCTCGAGTGTTGTATAGTAAGAGTAACATTAAAATGAAAAGACAGGAAAAAGATAAGCTAATTTTTTCTATGTTAAATCGTGTTATAAAGAAGTACAAAAAGGAAGTAACCCCTGTAATCGAGTTTGTTATGGATGGCGGAAAATTGACAAAGAAATCCCTAAATACTCTTGGTATTTCTGATGAAAGAATCGAAATGTTAGTAGAACAAAATTATTTAAAAAGAAGAAGACGATATGAATATGATTTTATTTCTGCTTTTTCTGTAATTGATTGCTATAAACTTCAACCTATAGAAAAACAAGAAAAATATTTAGAATTTTGTTATAATTTAAAACAAAATATTCATTACTTCGTTCTTTATCTTAACTGGTTATTTTCTAATAAAGAGTACAGTAAAATGGTAACGCTTATAGAAGATGGACAAAGTAAAAACATAATTGATGAGAATTATTATGTAGAGTGGATGTTGTTACTATCAAAGTTTGAACCTACTGCCGAAAAGAAGAAAAAGCAGATTACAAATGAAGCATTAAATATAGAAACATCAGAGAGCTTAAAAAAGATTTTAGAAGGAAATCTAGAAGGGGCTTATCAATTAAATAGTACATCTTCTTCACCTCTTCAAAGAGTTACAAAAAGGTTACTAGAAGCGTGTCTGTTAAATAAAGAAGAAAATAATTTTATATCCAGCGTTATTGATGGAATAAAAGAAAAAGATACCAAAAAAACTAGATTTGCCATTTCCATGTATTTAAAACAAATAAATAAACCTGAATATAAGTATTTAATTTTAAACTTAATTCAAGTGAGCAAAGAAGATGTTTCCTCTATAGAACAGGAAATGAAGGATATGGCAAAAGAAGACTATGTGTTTTCTTTTGAGAAATATCTTCCTGGTTTTTATGAAAGTATGGAAAAAGAAGATTATGAAACTATTGATGCTTATTATAAAATAATACAAAAGTATAGTGAATATAAAGATGACAAAGAATTTTTAAACCAGCTTCGTGGGTCTTTGCTTAACATAACTAAATATAAAGAAAAACAAAAAGAAAAATTAGAAGAGAAGAAAAAAGAAGAAAAAAATAACTCTGTCGTCTTTAAAGATAATCACTATGGACTTGAGAATATAGATTCTATTGCTAATATCATTACAGAGATGAATATGGATGTACTTGGTGCTTGTAAAAAATTAGGATTGGATAGTGAAAAAACAAATTTAGTTTTACTATTCTGTGCAAGGGATGCTTTTGCAGAAGATAATATGCGACTTGGCAACAAATTTTTAAGCCTAGTAGAAAAAAGTCAAGATAAAACAAATAATGTGAAGACTTTATATAAAAATGTTGTAAAGAGAAAAAAGATTTATAGTAAAAATTTATCCGAGGATGAAAAAAGATTAATTTTAAGACCAAGGGTAACTACTTATACAGCAAAGTAAAAAGGAAAAGTATATTTTCCTTTTTTTTA
>CAZWZO010000179.1:0-2030 GCA_964638525.1 uncultured Muribaculaceae bacterium
AGTGTAAAAGATTTTGAAAGAGTCTCTAATTTATGTTAAAATTGTTTTAGGAAAAGATAGGAGATGACATCTTTATGGCATTAAAATATGATGAAAGCTCTATTAAAATATTAGAGGGACTAGATGCAGTAAGAAAAAGACCAGGTATGTATATTGGATCAACGGATAAAAGGGGACTTCATCATTTAGTATGGGAAATTGTAGATAATTCGATTGATGAGGCGATCAATGGTTTTGGAAACTATATAAAAATAGTGATCCATAAAGATAAAAGTATTAGTGTAGAAGATCATGGTAGAGGTCTTCCTGTTGGACTTCATGCTTCTGGAAAATCTACCCCAGAAGTTATTTTTACTGTATTACATGCCGGTGGAAAATTTGAAAATAGTGGCTATAAAGTTTCAGGGGGACTTCACGGTGTAGGAGCTTCAGTTGTAAATGCTCTTAGTAAATGGTGTGAGGTTACTATTAATAAAGATAAAGGAACGTATTACATTAAGTTTGAAAATGGTGGTCATGTTTGTGTTCCTCTTAAAAAGATTGGAACAACGAATAAAACAGGTACAACAGTTCACTTTATGCCTGATGATAGCATTTTTTCTACAATTAATTTTTCTTACACAACGATTTGTGAAAGAATGCAAGAATCAGCCTTTTTAATAAACGGGCTTACTATCGAAGTCATTGATGAAGAAGACGAAAAAGAAGCAAAGTTCTATTATGAAAATGGTTTAGTTGCTTTTGCGGAGTATTTAAATGAAGGAAAAACGGTTTTACATTCTCCACTTGTATTTCAAGATACAAAAGAACAAATTGAAGTAGATATTGCTATGCAGTATACAGATACGTATCAAGAAAATATTGTATCTTTTGTAAACAATGTAAAAACTCCAGATGGTGGTACACATGAAGTTGGATTCAAGACAGCTCTAACTAGAGTTTTTAATGAGTATGCTAAGAACAACGGATATATTAAAGGAAGAGAAAAAGCTTTTGAAGGTAGCGATGTACGTGAAGGTCTTACAGCAATTATTTCGTTAAAAATACCAGAAGCTTTGTTACAGTTTGAAGGACAAACCAAATCAAAATTAGGAACACCACAGGCAAGAACAATCGTGGATGCAATTGTTTCAGAGAAACTACAATACTATTTAGAGGAAAATAAAAAAATTGCTACGGATATCATTGATAAATCTTTGAAAAGTAAAGTAGCAAGAGAGGCAGCTAGAAAAGCAAGAGAAGAGGCTCGTAAAGGAAAGACAAAGAACCAAAAGGAACGAGCACTATCAGGTAAATTAACTCCTGCTCAAAGTAAAGATAAGAGCAAAAAAGAATTATTCTTAGTCGAAGGAGATTCCGCAGGTGGTTCTGCAAAACAAGGAAGAGATAGACGCTATCAAGCTATTTTGCCTCTTCGTGGTAAAGTGTTAAATACTGAAAAAACAAAAGAAGCAGATATATTTAAAAATGAAGAAATTAATACTATGATCTATACAATAGGGGCTGGATATGGAGCAAACTTTGATATTAATGATTGCGAGTATTCTAAAGTTATTATCATGAGCGATGCCGATGAAGACGGAGGACACATTCAATGTTTACTTTTAACATTCTTCTATCGTTATATGAGACCTTTGATCGAGGATGGTAGACTTTTTGTAGCGCTTCCTCCCTTGTTTAAAATCCAAAGTGGAAAAAATATAGAATACGCTTATTCTATTGAAGAAATGCAAGAAAAAAGCAAAGGTAAAAAATGTGAAATTCAAAGGTACAAAGGACTTGGTGAAATGAATGCCGATCAATTATGTGAAACGACTATGAATCCAGTCTCACGAACTTTAATACGAGTGAAAATAGAAGATGCTCTTTTGGCAGAAAAACGTGTTAGCGTTCTAATGGGAGATAAGGTAGAACCAAGAAAAGAATGGATCAACGAAAATGTAGAATTTTCTTTGGAAGATGATTACCAATTATAGATTTACGTAAAGTAAAAAATACGTAAATCTTTTTTTATGAAAATCTTGACACGG
>CAZWZO010000180.1:0-2022 GCA_964638525.1 uncultured Muribaculaceae bacterium
CAACTAAAAATGTCGCTTAGATAATCTAGATCTTTTGTACTAATGGTATCATTTGGTACTTGTAAATAATTCATGTTTTTTCCTCCCATCTTATTATGAGAAAAAAAGATAAAAATATACCAAACGTTGAAAAGAAGGAACGATTGTGTTATAATAAGCGACAAGAAGGGGAAATGGGTATGAATATTAAAAATATAGATTTATCTTTAATACGTGCGAGTATGATTGTAAATAGAAAAAAAGTTTGCGTCAATTATACTGGAGTAAACTGTTATGCTTATGCTTTAAATATATCCTTGTTGCCCGAATCTTTGAATTTATGTTTTTATAATCCTGGTATTTTTGCTGGTAAAAAAAGAAAAAAACTAAATCTAGAAACTTTATTTTCAGATGTAGAAGCAGATTTTAAAACTTTAGGATTATCCTATAAGAAAGCAAGTCCAATTTTCTCTTTAAAAAGAGATGATTCATGGAAAATAAGAATGTATGTTAAGTATAATAGGGATGGAAACGCACAGGAAAAATTAGCGCAATTTGGTGGTGCAGATGATATTTTAGATGTCCATTTTGTAAAAATGCAGGATAGAAAAATAACAAACAAATATGGATACACTTCTCCAGTAAAACCATTTAGTAAAAAAGAGGCAAAAGAAAAGGGATACAAATATGTAAAAACATATAAAGTTAAAATAAAATAATGAAGTAAACTCTAAAATAATGAAGTAAACTCTAAAATAATGAAGCAAATTCTTCATTATTTTTAATTTTATGCTATAATCTATGTAGATGGTAAGGTGATAATATGAGTTACTTTGAGTTTTTAATAAAACTTTTATGTAAAGAAAAAATTTATAAAACAGTATTAACGGTAGTACTTGGAATTATAATTTATAAAATTATTATTACAATTCTTCATAATTTTTTAATAAAAGGAAAAGATGGCTTTGAAAAGAAAAGAAGAATGACTATTTTTAATTTAATGCGAAGTATCATTACTTATTTAATTTATATTCTTATATTATTAGTACTTCTTAGTATATTTGGAGTAAACGTTACTTCTATTCTAGCTTCTTTAGGTATTTTATCCGCTGTACTTGGTCTCGCTTTACAAGATACCATTAAAGATTTTATTAATGGAATTGCTATAATAGCTGATAATTTCTTTGTAGTTGGGGATATTATCAAATATAATGAATTCCAAGGTGAAGTCATCTCTCTTGGTTTTCGAACAACGAAAATAAAAGAGTTATCTGGAAAAGTTATGATTATTGCGAACAGAAATATTTCAGAAGTAATTAATCTCTCTCAACAAAAGGCAAATCTGTTCATTAAAATTTCTCTTTCTTATGAATCAAAGAAGAAGAAAGTAGAAAAAGCATTAGAGACTTTGGTAAAAAAATTAGAAGAAGAAAAGGAAATTATGAAAGCCGAGTATTTAGGTATTTCCGCTTTTGAAGATAGTTCGGTTGTTTATATGATACAGGCTGATTGTAAAGCTATAAATAGAGACAAAGTAGAAAGAATAATAAACGGATATATCAAAGAAGAAGTCGATCAATCGAAACTAGATATTCCATATCAAAAAATTGAAATTATAAATCAAAGTAAGTAAAAGAATAAAGGAGTGATTTTATGCCAACACCACATATTGAAAGTAAAAAAAGTGATATTGCAGAAGTAGTATTAATGCCAGGAGATCCACTACGTGCCAAATACATTGCTGAAAAATTCTTAACCGATGCAAAATTAGTAAATCGAGTTAGAAATATGTTTGCGTATACAGGAAAGTATAAAGGAAAGAAAGTAACTGTATTTGCATCAGGAATGGGTATACCAAGTATAGGGATTTATGCCTATGAATTATTTAAGTTTTATGATGTAAAAAAAATTATAAGAATCGGATCAGCAGGAAGTCAACATAAAGATGTAAGAGTAAAAGATGTAGTTTTATCTATGGGAGCGTACTCGCTAAGTTATTACGATAAACTATTAGATGGAAACGATAAAAATATTGTAAGATCC
>CAZWZO010000181.1:0-1987 GCA_964638525.1 uncultured Muribaculaceae bacterium
CTCTTCACCAAGTTCATTATATACCAATTTAATAAAAAGTAAAAGTTAGTAAAGTCACTATTAGTAAAATATTGTCAACTTCTTTTATACATAAATCTTTAAAATATACAGAAAATAGGAATGACAAGAGAAAGGAGAGAGAATATGGATCTAAGTATTCGTGCACATATTATTAATAATTTCAAGGAGGATAACAAAGAGAGTCTACGTAGTGCGATAGAAGAGTCTATTTTAGAAAAAGATGAAGTGGTTTTACCGGGCATGGGTGTGTTTCTAGAAATCATTTGGACAGACGCAAGCGAAGAATTAAAACAAGAAATGTTAGAAATTATTTATAATCGTTTACAAAAAGAAAAAAGCAATTAAATGCTTTTTTTGTTTTACATATATTTCTTTGATTTCTATATTTGAATATAATTCATACTTTCTTTGTGACAAATGGGGCAAATATAATCTACCATCTTCTTATCATCAAACTGTTCTAAAACTTTTTTACAAGATGGACAAAAATACTCTGGAACATATTTATCGTGACCAATGCGAATATCGAAGTAATATTCACTACACAAAAAATTACATTCTTTGCATGTGTATAGCTTATATCCATATCCGTCCATTAACTCTCCACCATGTTTTAATATAGAACGTATTTTTTCTTTTTCTTTCTTATTTTTTACTTTGTTTATAACACAAATTTCATTCTTTTGATTTAATAAATTGTATTTAGAATCCCTATAAGAGGTTCCTATTTTAAATTCTTCTTGTCCATGACAATGAGGACAAACTACTTTTACTATCTTTAACATATAAACCCACCTGACTAACTCTACTGACAAGCAAAATATCACTCGTAGTATTTCCTTCTATTTAAGGATACCATATTTTTAAATTTTATTGTTGTTTTTCTTTGATTTCTGTGTCAACTTTTGTCGCATTTTTGTGATTTAAGTGAAAACACACAGGACTGAATGTTTTTCTATGTTCTTCTACAATCCCATATTTTTCAATCGCTTCTATATGTTTTTTTGTTGGATAGCCCTTATTATGTTTTAAATCATAGCAAGGATATTTTTTATCGAGTTGATCCAACATATGATCTCTAGTTACCTTGGCTATGACACTTGCAGCCGATATCGTTACACTTTTTAGATCCCCTTTTATAATTGGTTTGTATGGTATATCTAACTTTTCTAAGTTCATAGCATCGATCAACACATAATTTGGTTTTATACTTAATTTTGAAATAGCTTCATACATAGCTAGTTTTGTTGCCTCATATATGTTTACTTCATCAATTACTTTTTCATCTTTGATACCAATAGAAACACTAAGAGCCTCCTTCATAATAACTTTGTAATATTCTTCTCTCTTTTTTTCTGTTAATTTCTTAGAATCCGTAAGACCTTCTAATTTAAAATCAGGAGGAAGAATAACTGCAGCGGTTACAACAGGGCCAATAAGGGGTCCCCTCCCTACTTCGTCCACTCCAGCGATATATTGATATCCTTCTTTCCAAAGTTTTTTCTCGAAGTAATAATTATCTTCAAGACAAAGTTCTAGCTCTAATTCTTTGGCCCTTTTCGTATACTTTTTATACGTTTCTAGTTCTTTTTTTAGTTCTAATTCTTTTTCGTTCATATCCTTATAAAAAAGAAGATTACTCTTCTTCTTCTCCTTTACCTAATAATACTTCTCTTGGTTTGGATCCATTTTGTGGACCAATTACCCCTCTTTCTTCAAGCAGATCAACAATTCTTGCGGCACGATTGTAACCAAGTTTAAATCTTCTTTGAATTAGGGAGGTAGAAGCTTTCTTTTGCTCTACCACAAAATCAACAATATCATTATAAAGTGGATCGTCATAATCATCGTTGTCATACTTTCCAACAGTAGAAGTGGAAGTGTCAATAGGTTGAAGATTCATAAGGGACTCATCGTATTGTGCCTTTTGTTGGTTAATTGTAAAGTCTATAATTCTTCCTATTTC
>CAZWZO010000182.1:0-1985 GCA_964638525.1 uncultured Muribaculaceae bacterium
TAATTCCTAAACGAATTGCTCCAGTTTGTCCAGAGAATCCTCCACCTCTAACGTCAACAACAACATCAAATGTTTCGTTTGTGTTTGTTGCAACTAAAGGTTGAGATAAATCCATTACTAAAGTTTCAAAAGGTAAATATTCATGTACATCTTTACCATTAACTGTAATTTTACCAGTACCTGGCATTAATTTAACTTTAGCAATGCTTGCTTTTCTACGTCCAGTTCCTGTATAAATATTCTTTTCTTTTGCCATAAATAAACCCTCCTATTAAATATCCATTTCTTCTGGTTTTTGTGCAGTATGTGGATGAGATTCTGTCTCATATACAAATAATTTCTTATACATACTTCTTCCTAAACGATTGTGAGGAAGCATACCTTTTACTGCTCTTTCTACCATTTCAATTGGATATTGTTCTCTCATTACTTTAGCATTTCTTTCTCTAAGTCCACCTGGATACATAGAGTGGTTGTAATACATTTTGTTTTGTAACTTATTACCAGTTAATTCAACTTTTTTAGCATTAACGATAATTACATAATCACCACAATCAATGTTTGGTGTAAATGTAGCTTTGTGTTTACCACGAAGTAATACAGCAGCCTTTGATGCAACACGACCTAAAGGTTTACCAGCAGCATCAATAACATACCATTTACGTTGTACGGTTTCTTTTTTTTGCATATAACTTGTCATAATATTATCTCCTTTTTAACATAACTTTGCCCGGACGCAAGTTATTTCCTAAATTGGGATTTCTAAATGTACCGATTAAGATTATACTAAATATATGTACAAAAGTCAATGTTTTTTACAATTAATATTGCTTGTTTTTTATAACTAATAGATTACTTTCTCTAAAACTAAGCCACATGGTTTAGCACAATAAACAACATTTTTTTGTTTCTTTTCAAGTATTGCACTTATAACAGAACTTTCTACCTTTTCTTTTCCTATTTTAATTAAAGTTCCAACCATGTTTCGAATCTGATATTGCATAAATCCATCGCCTTCAAAAATAAAATGAACTAAATCTTGTTCCACCTTTATTTCAGCAAGAAAAATAGTACGAACATAATTTTCTTTTAGATTGTCTCCACCCACAAAATATTCAAAGTCATGTTTTCCAATAAATTGTTTGATGCCTTCTTTCATAGCTTTTATATTTAAGGGACGGTTATACTGATAAATAAAATCTTTTTCTAGTGGATTAAACTCTCCCATATTTAAAGTATAAACATATCTTTTTTTCTTAGCATTGTATCGAGCATGGAAATCTTTTTCTACTGGTTTTACCTCGATAACATGAATAGCATCACTTGTATTGCTGTTAATAGCACGTTTTAATTTTTCAAGGGTAATAGAAACATCTAAATCGAAATGAGCGGTTTGTCCTAGAGCATGTACGCCTTTATCAGTTCTACCTGAGGCATGAATTTCTACTTTATTTTTATTGTTGATAAAAGTAAGAGCTTCTTCTAATTCCTGTTGAATTGTTTTTAAGTTAGGTTGTTTTTGATAACCATTGTAATTTTTTCCATTATATGAAAATGTCATTAAATAACGCATACTTCACCTGCTTATCTACACATGCTTATATATATCTTTTATCAAATCTCGAATATCTTTATGATAATGAAGTTTTGCTCCCTTTAGGTTTGCTTTATAACTAAATTTAACCAATTTTGGTACAGAAATATGATTATCTAAAAGAGCTTCTACATCTGTAAAAATCAAAGAGGTAGTATAAAGATGAATACGATTGCAATCTTCAGCAAAAATAACATTATCTGTATATTGGTACAAAAAATCAACATCATCAGAAAAAATTAGAATAGTCTTATGATATTTTTCTCTTAATAGACGAATCAATTTTAGTACTTTTTTCTTATTATTATAATCTAATCCCATAATTGGTTCTTCTAAAACAAGTACTTTAGGATTAGAAGTAAAGCAAGCTGCAATCATCATCATTTTCACT
>CAZWZO010000183.1:0-1984 GCA_964638525.1 uncultured Muribaculaceae bacterium
GAGCATGTGTACCAAGTGGAGCTTCAACAGGTGAAAGAGAAGCTTTGGAAATGAGAGATGGTGGTTCTAGATATTTAGGAAAAGGTGTATTAAACGCTGTTAAGAATGTAAATACAGAACTTAGAGATTTAGTAATTGGAATGGATGCTTATGATCAAAAGGCTTTAGATTATGCTATGATTCAATTGGATGGAACGAAAACAAAAAGTCGTTTAGGGGCCAATGCTATTTTAGGTGTTTCTATGGCAGCATTAAAAGCTTCTGCCAATTCTAAACATTTACCACTTTATAAATATGTTGGAGAAGGAACACTACTTCCAAGACCAATGATGAATATTATTAATGGTGGAGCTCATGCAGATAATAAATTAGATTTCCAAGAGTTTATGATTATACCTATGGCAGATACAATTCATGAAAGAGTACGTATTGGTGCAGAAGTATTTCATAATTTGAAGAAAGTATTAAATGAAAAAGGTTTAGCAACAGGAGTAGGAGATGAAGGTGGATTTGCTCCAAATTTAGATTCAAATAGCGAAGGATTTGAACTTATTGTTGAGGCAATTAAGAAAGCTGGATATGAACCTGGTAAAGATGTAAACTTAGCTATCGATGTAGCAGCAAGTGAATTTTACAAGGATGGTAAGTATGAATTAACAGGAGAAGGAAGAAGTTTAACTACTGATGAACTTGTTGATTTCTACGTAGAACTTGTAAGCAAATACCCAATTATTTCTATTGAAGATCCAGTAGATGAAAATGACTGGGAAGGATTTAGAAAAGTTACAGAAAAAATCGGAGACAAAGTACAATTAGTAGGAGACGATTTATTCGTTACAAATAAAGAATGTTTACAAATGGGTATTGATAATCACGCTGGTAATGCTATTTTATTAAAAGTAAACCAAATTGGTACTATAACAGAAACATTAGAAACAATTGACTTAGCTAGAAAGAATGGTTATGCTACAATTATCTCTCATAGAAGTGGAGAAACAGAAGATACAACAATTGCTGATTTGGCAGTAGGACTTTCTTTAGGTCAAATAAAAACAGGTTCTATGTCTAGAACAGATAGAATTTGCAAGTACAATCAATTGATGCGTATTGAAGAAGAACTAGGAGAATAGTTCTTTTTTTCTTGAGAAAATAGTACCTTTATGATATAATAAGGCCGTTATTGATGTTAGTTAGGTAGGTGGACTATGAAACTCGAAACACAAGAAAAAATACGATTGATAGAGCTTGCAGCAGGCACACTAATCTCATCTGGACTTTTATTAGCAAATATGTCACAAGTAGATAATTATATGGAGTTAAGACAATTACAAAACCTTTGTGTACTCCCTGTTACTCCTTATTTTTTGAATTATCTTCTTTCTTTTAGAGAAGAGACTCATTCGGATGAATATAAAAAAATTCAAGGCTTATATCAAGAAGTATTATCAAATACAAATGCATTACTTGTCTCTACTGATAAAACGTCTCCTATAGAGGTGTTTGCTATGTATATGTATATGTATAGGCATGGATATTTATCTGTAGAAAAAAGTTTTGTGTATGAAAATAATATGAAAGATTTTGCCAAATTAGGAGGCGTAGATGTAATTCGAGGAACAGGAGTGTGTAGGAGTGTTGCTTCCTTCCTTACAGATATCTATGAAACTTTAGGAGATAATGCTACAAATTTAACTGTAAAAGCCAATGATGCTATTGTGCATATTGAAAAATTATGTGATAAAGATAAAGTAATTGTTGATGAAAAAACAAAAAAATTTGTAAAAATCGTAACAAAAAGTACAGAGAAACTTCCTATGAACAATCACCAAATTACAACTCTAGAAAGAGATGGAAAGAATTATATTTTCGATCCTATGAATGATGGCTTTTTAGTGGCTGGAGAAAAAAACAGAATTCATTTAGCTAACGATCCTAAATATTTTATGAGTTTTTACACTCTTCCTTATGTGATTGCAGGAACAAT
>CAZWZO010000184.1:0-1983 GCA_964638525.1 uncultured Muribaculaceae bacterium
GATGGGATTCGATTTAAAGAAATAAATAAAGGAAAAATTGTAAATTATCTATATGATAAGAGAGATAACTTAATAGCAAGCGCCAAAGATTTCGTTTATCTGGATAATGACTTTTTCGTTCCTGTTGGAACAACCGTTTTGAAAACTTTAGATGTTTCTTTGCAAAAAGAAGTAGAAAACGCTCCAAAGAAAACCATTCCTATTTCCTTTTTTGCAACAATAAAGAAAAATGAAAGCATCAAAATAAGAATCGAGGATCAAAGCAACCGTATAGAAGAAGAAGGATGCATAATAGAAGTAGCTAAAAAGAAAGCTACAAGAGAAGAAGAGATAATTGAAAAACTTTCTAAAATAAAAGATACACCTTTTTCTATAAAAGAAATAAATATTGAAATGGATGATGACGTATTTGTTCCTATGACTGTACTAAATACAATGCGAAGAAGCCTGGTTGAAAAGTTAATTGAAAAAAGATCTTATAGCATAAGGAATAAGAAAAATAATAAAATGACTTTTGAAACTAGGAATAAAAAACAAACCAATGAAATATCTATAATAGTAAGAACAGAAAGACAACTTCTTACCGCTTTAAAATACAAAATAAGTATTTATGTAGATGATTATCTTCTTTACAAAAAATACAAGGAAGAAAAAAATGTATTTTATTTATTGGATCGTGTAAATAAAAGGTATAAAGAATATGAAAAAAATCATATTTTAGTTAGTGATTTAGGAGCCATCTCCTTCTATAAAAATAAAAGTATTTCGAGTTGTTATTTGAATGTAGCAAACAGTTATACTTGCAATTACTTATTAAAGGATATACCACAAGTTACTTTATCTGTAGAAAATAGTTTTGAACAAATAAGAGATATTGTAGAGGGGTATAAAAAAAGATGGAAAGAAGATTTAAATGCAAATGTGGTTCTATATGGAAAAGTGGACTTAATGATTACAAAATACTGTCCATTAAATCTACTCGTAAATAAAGACAAAATTTGTAAAGTGTGTCGTAATAAAAAACAATATTATTTAAAGGATAGAAAAGAAAAATGTTATCCGCTTATTCAAAAAAATGAAATTACCCATATCCTTATGTATAAAAATATAGACTATATAGAACAAGTGGAAAAATTTAAATCGATAGGAATAATAAATTTTACAATTGTACTTTTTGATGAAAAAGAGCAAGAGATAGAAAATATTTTAAAAAAGATTATTTAGCTATTTAATAAAAATAGGAAATATGATAAAATGTAATTGTTAGGGTGATCGTATGAGAAAAAACAAAGAAACATCAAATTTAAAAAACTGGATAGAAGTATTTATATTGGTTGTGATTGTTGTTGGTATCACATTCTATTTATGCAGTTGGTATAAGAACTATAAAAAGGAAAGTATGAGTAATTTTGTGCTTGAAGATGTAGTAAAGCAAATCAAAAAAGAGGAATTAAAACCATATTTGCTTGAAAATACAGATTCTTATGTATATATTTGTGTCATTGACGATAATGATTGTCGTGAATTTGAAACAGAAATCAAACCTGTATTGGAAAAAAGCAAAATCAAAGATTATGTTATCTATCTAAATTTAACGGATGAAGAAAACAAAAGAGAAGTGATAGATACAATTAATAAAGAATATGGAACCAAAAAGAAAAAGATTGATTCTTATCCAGCTTTTGTAAGAATAAAAGATGGAAAGATTGTAAGCATGGTCAATAAAACAAATAAAAAATTAACAAAACATAATTTTGAAAGATATTTAGATATAAATGAGATTTCTTAATCTCATTTTATGGTGGAGGTAAGAAAATGAATCATATAGTGTTATTTGAACCAGAAATACCTGGAAATACAGGAAATATAATGCGTACTTGTGTTGCGACCGATACCAAGTTGCATATTATAAAACCAATTGGGTTTGATCTTGATTCTTCAAAAATAAAAAGAAGTGGTGTAAATTATATTGATAAATTAGAT
>CAZWZO010000185.1:0-1976 GCA_964638525.1 uncultured Muribaculaceae bacterium
TTAAAACTATTCGATAAAGCTTTAAAGTATATTGATCTTTCTAAATTTGATAACCTTACGAAGGCTAGATATTGTCGTCTTCTTCGCCTTAAGGGATCCGTTAGGAAAAGTACACAGATCTTAGAAAAGATTGTAAGAGAAAGCAATTATAGAGCCGGGGATAGTATTAAATGGGAACTATTATGTAATTATATGTATGAAAACGACATAGATAAAGCCGAAAACTTGCTTTTAAGTATGATGAAAAGCTACATAAAACAAGCTGAAAACAACAAAAATTCTTCTTTTTCTAGACATTTTTTTGAGGATAGTCGTTATGGTCTTGTTTTATTTGCAATTGCAAGGGAGAAAGACCAGGCTTATCCTGAAGTGGAGGATTATAAGTTAAGCTATTATAGCAATCAAATTAAGGAATACGATTTAAGCAAATTAAGAGGTTATATGAGTTCTTATTTCAATCAAAAAGAAAATTTACATGGTGTTTTTGCGCCTTCTATTTCAAAAGATGAAATAATTAAGAAAACACAAAGATTTATGGCAAAAGAGGATGTAATTCGTTCTACGGATTCTTATGCCGTTGATGTTTATTATTTGGATTTTAATGAAATCATCGGCAAGGATAAAGAAAAGAAAGACGTTACAGGAGTAAGAGTGGTTACAATAAAAAACACACAAGATCTATTATGTATAGAACCGTGTGACGTAAAAGATACAACTAAGTTTAGAATTGTAAACAAAAGACCAGTGATGAAAGACAAAACATTGGAAAAAGTATACAACAGGCCAAGTCAAATCGAAAAATTTAATCGAAGATATAACAAAAAAGAAAGTTAATCTTCGATTTTTAATTTGGTATTTATTTTGATGCTTTTTGCTTTTCCTTTAGGAAGTTCAAAGGTATAATATACCTTTTTTTTAGGTAGGAGAATTCTATTTTTTTTCATATTTTCTTTTTTATATAAAACCAAAAAATTACGATCGGTCATAACAACATCGATTTCTTCTTTCATAAAGAAGGTATGAATACTCTTACAAGAATAAAGGACGATTCCCTTTGTTATATTCTTTTTTCCCATAAGACCAATTGCTTTTTTGAAAAAACTTTTATAAGGCAAAATCTCTATTCTTTCCTTGTTTACAATTATTTTCATATTATCACCATACTATAACTATATCATAGACAAAATACAATTGACAAATGATTATGAAAAGTATAAACTTATATTATATAACTAGGTAGTTTACTTATTCATAAATAAAACTATAGTTGCGAGGTGTGAAACGAATGAATAAAAAGGAAAAAACATTAAATAAGAAAGGTCAGGCTTTAGTAGAATACGTTTTAATTATTGCTTTGGTATCCGTAGTAATAATTGGACTTGTTGACTTTTTAGGTGGTTTTGTTAAGGACTCTATTACGAAAACATCTTGCTCACTTGTTGATAAGGAATATGTAGAAGGCAAAAAGCCAGGACAAGGAACATGTAAGGAGAAATAATTATGAACAACACAATTTTAGATGAAGTAAAACAAGATATGGAAAAGACGATAGAAAGTCTTGAAAAAAGATTTGCATCGGTTCGTGCCGGTAGGGCGAATCCAAGTAGTTTAGATGGAGTAATGGTAAAATACTATGGTAATTTAACACCACTTAAACAACTTGCTACTATTTCTGTACCAGAAGCAACACAAATGGTAATTAAACCTTTTGATAAGAGTTGTTTATCCGATATAGAAAAAGCAATCTTTGAGGCAGATTTAGGTTATACCCCTAACAATGATGGAGAAAGTATACGTATTGTGGTTCCACCACTTACAGAAGAAAGAAGACGTGAACTTGTAAAACAAGTAAAGAAAATAGCAGAGGATAGTAAGGTATCGATTCGTAACAATAGACACGAAGCTCTTACTAAAATCGAAAAAAGTGAACTTCCACAAGACGAAGAAAAGTTATTAGAAAGCAAAGTACAAGAATT
>CAZWZO010000186.1:0-1966 GCA_964638525.1 uncultured Muribaculaceae bacterium
TAAATTAATATTTAGTAATAAATCTTTATTTTCTTTTATATTTGAAGTTTTAAATGATGGTATTTTCACTTCTTTAGTACCTGTTTTTTCTACTCTATAATAATCAAAAACTAATAAGTCTAAATTTTCTTTTTCTGCTTTTTTGTATAGAACTTCACAAGCATTAGTTTCTAAATAATCATCACTGTCTAGGAACATAAGATATTTTCCAGATGACTTTTCTATACCAAAGTTTCTAGTTTTACCTATTCCTCTATTTTCGTTTTTAAAGTATTTAATTCATTTATCTTTGTACTTTTTAATAATTTCTTCTGATTTATCAGTTGATCCATCATTTATTAAAATAAACTCTAACTCTTTTTTTGTTTGATTGATTAAAGAATCAAGACATTTTTCCAAGTACTTTGAAGCATTATAAATTGGAACAATAATACTTATATCTATCATATTAATCATTTCCTTTTAAGTTTTTTTCAGTTTCTTTTTCTATATAAATTGGTCTTTTCTTTACCTCTAAATATACTTTTGATAAATACATTCCTATTATACCCAAGAAGAATAATTGTACACCAGAGACAAATATTATTATACAAGCAAGACTAGGCCAACCTGAAACTGGGTCGCCAAAGGCTAAAGTTTTTACTATTATTACTATAATTGTTACAAAGGCGATTAAGCAAAATATTAAACCGACAATAGCTGATATTACTAATGGTGTTGTTGAAAAGGCAACAATTCCTTCTAGAGCATATTTAAATAATTTCCAGAAGTTAAATTTTGAATCTCCAGCTACTCTTTCTGGGGTTTCATACTCAATCCATTTTGTGTTAAAGCCAACAAAACCAAAAATTCCTTTGGTGTAACGATTGTATTCTTTCATATTAATTATGGCATCTACAACTTTTCTCTTCATCAGTCTAAAGTCTCTAGCACCCGGAACTTGCCCCTGTGATGATATTTTGCCAATTAATTTATACCAGCACTTTGTGCATATTCTTCTAATAAAACCATAATCTTTATGATTTGGACTACATAAGGCCACACAATCATATCCTTCACTTTTTATATCATTATACATTTCTTTTATCATGCTTGGTGGATCTTGCATATCAGCATCCATTATAGCAACGTAATCTCCTGTTGCATTTTCAAGTCCTGCATACATTGCCGCTTCTTTTCCAAAATTTCTAGAAAATGATATATATCTTACTCTTTCATCATCTTGGGCCAATTTTCTTAAAATTTCTAAGGTTTTATCCTTGCTGCCATCATTTATAAATAAGAATTCAAAAGTAACTTCATTCATTTCCTTACTTATTTTTGAAATTTCCTTATAAAATATTGGCAATGAAGACTCTTCATTATAACATGGAACGATTATTGATATTTTTTCCTTTTCTTTTTTCATTTTAATCTCACCTCTACAGCTTAAACTTTCTTTATTTACTTTATTTTATAGTATAATTTAGGACTTATTTTTAGCAAAGCTTTTTTAATTTTTCTACTTGTTGTATCTGTCAAAAGATTATCGAAGACTTTTTCTTGTTTTAGTTTATTTAAATAAACTTTATAATCTTTATGATTTAATTCTGTTATTTTTAATATTAAACTGTTTGCTACAAAGCTTTTGAATATTGTAGTATCAACATCTAATTTGTTTGCTTCTTCAATTAAATAATTATAGTGAAGATACATATCATCAACTTTCTTTTTAGTCTTTTCATAATTCTTATTACTCATGATGCTGCCTTGTCTTTGTAGGTAATTATATCCAGGATAATTAATACTATTAACTTTTTTTGACTTTATAATTACTAATGGAATTAATCCAAAATCCTCATGAATTGTGCCTGGCTTGAACTCAAACTTATTTTGCAAATAATATTTTTTGTTAATGGCATAACACCAAGCATTTTCCACAAAATGATATTTAACTATTTTTTTAAAAGCGTCAGGGCCTGAAAGG
>CAZWZO010000187.1:0-1957 GCA_964638525.1 uncultured Muribaculaceae bacterium
TTTCTTCCTTACTTGAAGACTTTTCCTCCTTTTTCTTATCTTCTAGTTTTGCTTTCGTTTGATTCATAATATCTTTATCCAAATAACCTTTTAAACATTTTACTTGATACATTAGACGAATCTGCCCAGACAAAGTTGCTAAAATCTTACTTTCTTCAATACCCATTTCCTTTAAATCTTTATAAATGCTTAACGATCTTTTTACATCTTTAGCAAGAATCGCATCAATTAAAGAAAAAAAGAGTGAATCAGAAGCATCGATGTTTCTTCGAACTGTTTTTATAACATCTTCTTCGGTTAATGTTTTTTCTTCTATCTTTAGTATCTTTAGTTTTTCAATCTCACTTAACGCTAAGTCCAAATTCTCATTTGTATAGTAAAGAAGTGTGCGAATAAATTTCGAATCGTATTTATAATCTTGTAGATGTTTTTTTAGTATTGCCTCAAAAGAAGTAGGCATTTCTATCTTTACCGCTTCTTTATGAAGCAATGTTATTCTTATGTGATGAAAATATATTGAAATTATTAAATTGTTATTACATTGAACCTGATAACGTTGAGTTATCAAATAATTTACTAAAACAAAAATAATTATAGTTCCAACTATAATTATTACGACAAACAAATTGCCAAAAACAAATAATTTATTTCATGTAGGCATTGTGCACTTAGTTTTAAAAATAGTGCAATTCCTACACTTTTTGACGTGGAACAAAATTCCTATGTCGGTTTATAATATATCACAAATTATAAATTTTTACTATTTTTTCTTGTTAAAACGACTAAAAAATGTGCATTTTCTTATGAAAACACACATTTTAGGTCATAATGCACTTAATTGTGCACTTTACTTAAAATTTAACGAAATAATTAGAAACAATAAAAGAGTCTTTTTACTTATTTATTTTTTTCTAAAAAGTCACACACCTTATTAAAACAGGACATTTGATTTTCATTTAATTCTTTAGTACTTACCATATATTTTAACTCATCCTTCGAAAACCATTTCACCTCGGAAAGTTCCTCTTCTTGAATTTTTATATTTTTAAGGTCTATATCTTTATTTAAAAAATACATTTTGTAACAATCCTTCCCATCACACCCAGAATCAAATTCAATAAGTTTTTCATTTGAAAAATCTAGTCCTAATTCTTCTCTAACCTCAGTAATAATTCCTTCTAAAGGCGTTTCTTTAGATTTCGGATGTCCACCAGTTACTCCCCAATCACCACCTTTTTCTTCTGCTCTTTTTTGCATTAAGAATTCACCTTTAGAATTCCTAATAACAATCATTACAACCATAGGATAATATCCACTTGGTATTTGTTCTCCCTTACGATATGTTTTATCAGTCTTAACGCTATTAGCATCATATAAATCTCTTAATTCATTCATATTCTTACCTCTTTTCTTTATATAAAATATCTTTTATCTCAACAAAGTAAAAAAAGTTTATGTATTTTTTTTACTTTACATAAACCTATTTAAGACCAGAAAAGAAAGTTTTAAAATCCTGTACTTTGTTATAACTAAATGCATAGCCAATATCATCAATGCCCACAAGCAATGTTTTATTATCATTACTTGGCATCACTATAAACAGATTGTCTCCATCTTCTTTTGTGACAACATACGCATAACTAGGGCAAGTAAGACTATTGGTGATCTGTTCAACCTTATTGGCTTTTTCTAAATAAGAAATAACTTCATCTGTAGTAGAAGCATCTACAGTATAAGTTGTTGTTTCCATATCTTTACAAGTTGCAAGTTCATATTTTAATTTTTTCGTATTCTTGGCATTAATAATTTTTTCTCTTAATTTATCGTAATTAAAATCATTTCCACCTTTCTCATACGTGTTGTTATCTTCACTACTACTTGTGCTTTCTTCTTCACTACTGCTTTCTTCCTTACTTGAAGACTTTTCCTCCTTTTTCTTATCTTCTAGTTTTGCTTT
>CAZWZO010000188.1:0-1956 GCA_964638525.1 uncultured Muribaculaceae bacterium
TCGAACAAAACAGTCAAGTTCGTATTCTGTAAGATTTTCCTTGCTATGAGTATTGATCTTTTCTACAACGATATCATCAATACTTGCTTTTTGAATAATATCAAATATTTTATTTTCTTTTGTATTGGTATAAATCATTAAAGAAGCGATATACTTCTTTGTTGTTTCCTTGTACCATTCTACATGAATGATTCTTCTATTAAGCATAGCTACGTTTGGACACAATCTTCTATGCACCGAAATACCATTTCCTTTTGTAATGTACCCTATAATATCATCACCTGGGATAGGATTACAACAATTAGCAAGATTTACTTTAATGTTGTCTATTCCTTCCACAATAATATCGCAATCATCACTTTTAATTATTGTTTTTTGTTTTATTTGAGGCATAGATTCTTCGTGTTTATATATAAAGTTAATGACCGTTTTTGGTGCAAACTTATTATTCCCAATATGTAAATATAAATCCTCTAAACTTTCAACTTTCGCTTTTTCAAAGATTTCTTTTTTGTTTTCTTCAGTTAAAAAGTCGTTAAAGGCAATCTTTTGTTTTCTTAATTCTTTTTCTAAAGCTTCTTTTCCTCTTTCAATATATACTTCTCTTTCGGTTTTTACAAAGAAACTTTTTATTTTATTTTTAGTTTGTGTACATTTAACAAAATTTAACCATTCTTTTTTAGGCCCTGTTGAAGTTTTAGAAGTATTGATTTTAACAATATCATTATTCTTTAGCTCGTAGTCTAAACTAGCAATGGCTCCATTTACTAAAGCTCCTACCATAGTTTCTCCTACTTTTGTATGTACTTTGTATGCAAAATCAACAGGAGTAGCACCTTTTGGAAGCTCAATTACATCTCCCTTTGGTGTATAAACATAAATATTATTATTTAATACTTCGTCTTTTACACTATTTACAAATTCTTCGCTAGACATCTTTTCTTCATTTAATTCCATGATGGATTTAAAGAACTGCAACTTTCTTTCGGTTTTGTTGTTATAAAGAGCCTTTGCATCCTTACCTTTTTCTTTGTAAGCCCAATGTGATGCAATACCATTTTCAGCCACTTCATCCATCTCATAGGTACGAATTTGAATTTCAAATAAATAGCCATCGTATCCAAAAATTGTCGTATGTAAAGATTGGTACATATTTGGTTTTGGCATAGCTACATAATCCTTAAATCTCTTAGGAAGAGGTCTAAATTTAGAATGAATGAGTCCAAGTACTTGATAACATTCTGCCTCTGTATTTACAAAAACTCTTAAAGCAAGCAAATCATAAATATCACTGAACTTCTTTCCTTTATCTAATTTTTTATAAATACTATATATACTTTTCGCACGGCCTTTTATTTCATGGGTAATATCATGTTCATTTAAAAGCCTTGTTACTTGTCCCATCATTTCATTTACTGCTTTTTCACGTTCTAATTTTGTATTATTTAATTTTTCAGCAATATCATAAAAGATCTCTGGTTTTAAGTAACGTAAAGATAAATCTTCCAACTCACTTTTTATTTTGTGAATACCTAAATGATTGGCAATAGGAGCTAAAATTTCTAAAGTTTCTTTGGCCTTTGCCTTTTGTCTATCTGGAGGAATGGCCCATAAAGTACGCATATTATGAACACGATCAGCCAATTTTATAATGATTACACGTACATCTTCACTCATACCTACAATAATCTTTTTATAATATTCGATTAAATATTCATTTTCTGTTGAGAAATTGATACGGCTTAACTTTGTAACACCATCTACTAAAAAGGCGATATCCTTACCAAACTTTTCTTCGATTTCACTAAGTTCTACATCACAATCTTCAACAACATCATGCAAAAGTGCAGCGCAAAGGGTATCACAATCCGCATAAATTCCTGTTAAAATAATTGCTACATTAAGCGGATGAATAATATATTCTTCTCCTGACTTACGAAATTGCCCTTTATGTTT
>CAZWZO010000189.1:0-1917 GCA_964638525.1 uncultured Muribaculaceae bacterium
GTACTGTTAGAGATGTATTCGGCTACAGTGTGTCAAAAGGCTGGATGTGTATTCAAGTCTTCTTTATAAGACAAGGAAATATGATTAAAAGAGATGCTACAATGATACCAATTCAACAGACCGAAGAAGAAGAGTTTTATACTTTTATTGGTCAGTTTTATGATTTGAATCAACATATTTTACCCAAAGAAGTACACGTTCCAAAGCATCTTGATAAAGATATCATCCAATCTGTTGTAGATACTAAAATTGTTCAGCCTCTAAAAGGTAAGAAGAAAGATATGGTAGATTTAGCTAACCATAATGCGGAGATTACACTTGAAAATAAATTTGAGTTAATTGCTAAAGATGAATCACGTACAGTTAAAGCAATAGAAGAGCTTGGTGATGTGATGGGCATTCAAACACCAATTCGTATAGAGGCCTTTGATAATTCAAATATTCAAGGTGTAAATCCTGTTTCGGCAATGGTATCATTTGTGGATGGTAAACCTAATAAAAAAGGGTATCGCAAATATAAGATAAAGTCAGTTGTTGGTCCAGATGATTATAAATCTATGCGTGAAGTTGTGCGTCGACGTTATACGCGAGTACTTAACGAAGGCAGTCCATTACCAGATTTGATTATTGTAGATGGTGGTAAAGGGCATATGAGTGGCGTGCTTGATGTCCTTGAAAATGAATTAGGGCTTGATATACCAGTAGCAGGATTGCGTAAAAATGATAAGCACCAAACATCAGAAATTCTTTATGGTGAAAATGCCGAAGTTGTTCCTATGAAGAAAAATAGTCAGCCATTTTATTTACTTCAAAGAATACAAGACGAAGTGCATAGATTTGCAATCACATTCCATAGACAAACAAGACAGAAGACTGGATTACAATCTGTGTTAGATACTGTAGATGGAATTGGAGCTAAAAGAAAGACCAAATTATTACGTACATTTGGTTCTATTAAGAAAATGAAAGAAGCGAGCCTAGAAGATTTAAAAAAATCAGGACTCCCACAAAATGTTGCTGAGAATCTTCATCAAGCGTTATACGACAAAAAGTAGTAAAAACTTTGTGGCATGAGAATCATTCTCATGCCCATTTTCTATTTAATTAGTGTTACAATAGCAAATAACAGGAATTCTTTTTTTACATGTATGTGGAAGCGTTTTCTAATTGAGAATATTCTCATTGACACTGTATTTTAAATTATGTATAAAAATAGACTTTGTATAATACTTCTATATTTAAAAATGCGCAATAATATTGTGTTGTAACAAACATACAATGCTAGGAAAGTTATTGTGCTCAGTAGTTATTTAGAAATTTCAATTACTTTCACATCAAAAAAAGAAATCTAAAAAATTAATTGTTTCACAGGGGGGACTTCCTTTTGGCATACTCGAAAAATCAATTCTATTTAAGACGATTACATTCTTTACTAGGTGTAATACCAATAGGTGGATTCTTATTAGTCCATTTACTTGTTAACCATCAGGCAACTAAAGGTGCTGAAGCGTTCAACAAGGCAGCTGGATTTATGGAATCATTACCTTTTTTAATTGTGTTGGAATTTGCTGTTATCTACATTCCAATTCTGTACCATGCAGTATACGGCGTACATATTGCCTTTACGGCAAAAGAGAACGTGGGGCACTATTCAGCGTTTAGAAACTGGATGTTCTTGTTACAACGTGTCACAGGTATCATAACTTTTGTTTTTATAGGGATTATTTCATTCATTTCCATTTTTTTATCTTTTCCTTGTATTTTTTCTTTTAATCCATACCATAACGACACATTACATGCACTGTTACGCCATTTATTTCTTTTGTTTTTTCATCATATTCAAGATGTTCATGTATCCAATCAAGACTAGAATCTTGGTATTTCTCGGCGATTGAGTAATAGTTCCCATCATATTCT
>CAZWZO010000190.1:0-1905 GCA_964638525.1 uncultured Muribaculaceae bacterium
GCCTAAATGTTTATAGAAAGCAAGAGCCTCAGGATTTTGTTCATTTACAGTCAACTCATTTGTAGTATTCTATTTTATAATTTAATAACAATTTATTTATTTATTTATTTATAAATATTTTTATTTCTTCTAATATATGTCCTATATTCCCTTCACCTGCATATTTGGTAGTGTCAAAAAAATTATCATTTGTTGAGACCCATTTTAGTTTATTAACCTCTTCTACTAATTCAACATTTTTATTTAAAATACCATAATAAACTTCCAACAATTTATCTAGTGCAATATATTCAATATTCATAAATTTAATTAATTTAATATCATTCTTTGAAATACCAGTTTCTTCTTCCAATTCTCTATATGCCTCATTTAAACTATCATTCTCTTTTTCAATTTTACCTCCAACTAAATTATACATTCCAGTATAAGGTTCTTTCGTTCTTTTACACATTAAAGTATTTTTGATATTTTTATCAAAAACTGCAATCACATTATATTTTTTCATTATTATGCCTCCAAATACATTTTAACATATTATCTATATATCAAATAATACAAAAACGACTTTTTTACAAGTCGTTAAAAAAACAATTGCCCTTTTGGTGGAAGTACAACGACCACTAGGCGTAAATTAATAGATAGTAATAACATTAACTAATCAAATTATATTACAAATTTATGCTTATGATATACTTTTTTCAATATTTCTTCATGTATTTATCTGATTCAAGAGGATATTGTGCTAAAAAAATTATGTTATACTTAAATAGTAGGAGAAATGGAAAAATAAAAACTAAAAAACCAAAAATTTGTGTCTGTGTAAAAAAATAAGGATAAGATGAACAATAACAAACAAAGTACATTTGGAACAGAAAAAAAACACTCTTTTAGTTTATTCATTTACAAACAAAGAATTTTGCTTAATTATATTTAAAAGAGTTTCAAAAGTGATTTTCCTTTGCACACTGCTATTGGCAAAGCCAATAACGTAGTGTGTTACTAAAATGACATTTTAGTTAATTGCTTTGTAAAAATATTTGTACGAAGAACAAATGTTTGCTATAATTATATATAGGAACATTTGATAGTTGGGTGGAGCCAAACTTCTTAAAAGAAGGGAGGCGAGAATATGAACAAGAAGGATTTTTTAATTCTATCTCTAGTAATAATTATCTTCCTTTTACTATTCTTACTATTTATAGTATTAATATAAAAGAAATCCACCTAACTCAGCAATGATTTAGGTGGAACTGATTAAATCGGCTACACTCAACATGCGATATTAAGTGTTCCTTTAATATTTTATGAAGATTTCTTCATCTACATACATAATAACATAAAAACGACTTTTTAACAAGTCGTTTTATTTTTTACTCGAAAAAGTTCGAGTTTCCTATCAATCTGGTGCGGGAGATGGGACTTGAACCCACACGACTCATCATCAAAGGTGTTTGAGACCTTCGCGTCTACCATTCCGCCACTCCCGCGCATACTTTATACATACACAATAACATGCATGTATACTTATTATATCATAAAAAGGAAAAAAAGAAAGTTATTTTTCTTTCTTTTCTTGATACTTTGATAAATATAGATCAATTTCTTCCTCGCTTTGACCTTTTATAACAATATTATTCATCTTTGGTAATTCTTCTATAGAAGAAAGGCCAAAATAATCTAAAAATTCACTGGTTGTTTGATATAAGATAGGTCTACCAGGTTGATCGCTTTTCCCTACTTCTTTTACTAATCCTTTTGCGACTAATTTTCTAATCATTTGTCCAGAGTATACTCCTCTTACTTCATCAACTTCTGCTCTTGTTATTGGAGCATTATAAGCAATAATCGCTAGCGTTTCTAAAGCAGATTGACTTAACATATTACTACTAGGATTTTCTAATAACT
>CAZWZO010000191.1:0-1902 GCA_964638525.1 uncultured Muribaculaceae bacterium
TCTAATGAGACTTCTCCACTTCTATCTACAGGTATGAGTTCTACTTCAAAACCCAAAGAGCTCAAATATGTAGTGCAAGAGATAATGGAATTATGCTCCAAACTACTAATTAGGATATGTTTTCCTCTATTTTTATATCTATCTGCTATTCCTTTCATAACTAAATTATTGGCTTCGCTGGCTCCAGAGGTATAAATAATTTCATCTGGAAAAATATGCAAAAGTGAAGCAATTTGTTTTGTATATTGATCCAAATGTTCCTTGGCCTGTTTTCCTAATGGATGCGTAGCATTTGGATTGGCATACTCTTTTTCTACTGTTTTTGTATATAAATCCAACACTTCTTTTTCCACTTTTCCAGAAGCAGCATAATCTAAATATACCATACTACTCTTGCCTCCTTTTATGTACGATTTCTCATCTATTCATTATAGGTATCTGCTTGCATCCTGTCAAGAATGGAAACAAAACATTTTCCTTTTCTCTTCTTATTCATAATATAAAATTTCTTTTTTTAATTTTTTTGCTTGTTCTATTTCTAATGTTGTACTTTTCCCAATATAATTATTTTTATTTATTACAAATATAGCATCTGATAACTCAATCTTTTTAAAATGCTCTTCTTTTAGTTTTTCCAATTCTTCTTGTGTTTTTTCTTTTTTTAAAACCGGATAAATAGGTGTTAAGACACATAGCCCTTTCCTTGCCATTTTTTCGGCCTCTTCCATCATTTCTTTTTGAAATCTTAAACTGCCACATATTGTTACTACTTTCATTTTCTTCACCCGCTTAATCCATGTTCATGTATATCTAAAACTAATTATATCATATCACTTATTCTTTTTAATAACTCGTTTATAAAAATCTCCTCCTGTACTTTATTTATATAACTATACTTTTTACCAATATCTTTTAACGACATTCCACTTATATACACTTTCTTTTTATCTAATATAATATACCGATCATGAAACGGATTTTTGCTAATGAACGTAGCATTAGCATATTGCATCTTATATTTTTTTGCTAATTCATTATTTATATTTTTAGATAATATAATTATTTTTCTTTCTACCATTCTTAAAATATCTAATAACTCCTTATTTACATAATTATCAACTATTATGATTTCTTCTTTTGCTTCGTTAAATATATCTAACAAAATGCTATATGCATCATATATTTTTCCATCATAAATAATGGAAATTTGTTTTTCCAAAAACTTATCTAACGATTGTTCTAATTTTAATATTCTTTCTTCGTGATTCACCAATAAACTATCTTGATTATTGCTTGACAAATATTTTCTCATATAAACAAATGCTCTTATGATTTTTATACTCATTTCACAAGCTGTTTCTGTTTTTAGAACTGAAGATAACATGGCAACGCCTTCTTCCGTAAATACGTGAGGATTGGTTCGTGCCATATTGTTTGTGGTTCCATTTTGGAACCACAATTTTTTCTTTTCTTCATTTGTCAACTGAAAATAAAAATCGGATGGAAATCTACTGCTATTTCTTTTTACTGCCTTATTTATATCTTTCGTACCATTTTTGCACGCATACAATCTAGCCAAATCAGAATCTAGCATAACTTGTACACCTCTTACTTCATATATCAAATCATCTACTATCTCTTTTTCTACAACTTCATTCATAAATTGTCTCCTTCCAAAATAAAAAGAGACATACTAAAAAGTATATCTCCGCATGCATGCATATAAAATTAGTTGCATAATCTTATATCCCCTAATCGACCGAATTGTCATATTAATTTTTAGCAACCTAACTAATATGTTTCTATTATAGCAAACATTTGTTTTTACTGCAATAAAAAAACTCTTTTGATTGTGTATAATGGTTTGGGGAAAGCATACAAAAAGAGAAATCTCTGTTACAA
>CAZWZO010000192.1:0-1901 GCA_964638525.1 uncultured Muribaculaceae bacterium
TAAATCATTTTATTTTCTTCTTTCTATTATCTTGACATTATATAAGTTTTTCCGTTTTCATAAACTGGAATAACTTGATCTTGTGAGTATAAACTATTTAATTGATTTTTTAATTCGATTAACTGGCTTTTTCTCCAAAGCCTTAAATCGTCTTTAATTTCGCTAGGTGTTTTAATTTCATTTTTGATTTCTTTTAAAATCTTGATTTTCATATCTAACTTATTCATCTTAATCCCTCTTTCAATTACAACTATATAATAGCATACTTTTTAATAATTGTCAAATTTTGCCAATTTTGTTTTTGGAGCATAAAAAAGAAGGGCTATTTATTAGCCCTTTAAATCTTCAATTGCTTTATTTATTTTATTTTCTAAAGCTTTATTAATTTCTAATTGTTCTTCATAAAGTTTCTTATACTCTTCTTTTGGATCATCTTTAGATAATTTGTCTAGTTCGCCAGTCCATGCACTTTCAAAATATTCTTTTGTGTTAGAATCTGCTAAAGCAACTTCATTATTTTTTATAAATCTGACATATGCTTTACAATCTTTTTTTAGAATATATTTACTCTCAAGATGATTTATAGTTGTATATAGCTTTATATCTTCTAAAGCATATACATAATCTCCTATTTTAAAATCCATTTTTTGAGCCTCCTTATAGTCATATTTTTCGGGATCTACATAATTACCATTTATCTTTAAACCTAAATGCAAATGAATACCAGTTGACATCCCAGTAGTTCCAGTTAGTCCAATTATTGTATCTTCATTAACAATATCTCCTGCTTTTATGTATTTCTTGTCAAAATGACCATAGAATAGAGAAACACCTAAACGTGGATATTCTATTTCTGCATAATGTCCATAGCCTTGAGCATTATAACCTGCTCTTAATACTTTGCCATCTTCAAGTGCATATTGTTTCCACTTTTCTCGATTCGTTCCATAATCAACACCACTATGAAAACTATCTTTTTTAGTAACTGGATTTATTCTTTTACCAAATGGGCTAGTTATATAATAATCACTTCTTCTAAAAGTTCTCTCTGCTAATTTCATTATTTATTCTCCTTAGTATAGTTATAATTTGAAATACCAGTTATTGTTCCAATAAAAGTAGCAATTGCACTTATTGTTAATGTTATGATTTTAGTATCAAAATTATAAATAGTTCCTAAAGTAGTTATTAGCAAAATACTTGCAGGTACAACAGTTATCAATAACCATTTAAAAATGTTATAAGTTTTATCTTTTAATTTCATAATATCACCTCCTACTTTAAATTTAGTTTAACTGCTAAAAATCCTAAAATTGTAGCAATTATAAAATAAAAAAGATAGTCTATGAGTTTATCCCACTTCTTACCTTTTTCACTTTCTTTTTCACTTAATTTTTTGTCTATTTTTTCGACTGCTTTATCAATGTTACTTATTCTATCATCCATCTTCTGCATAATTACATAAGTCCTTTCTAAATCAGTTATTCTTTTTTCATGGTTAGATATTTTTTCATCATGATTTTTAAATTTTTCATTAATAAGTTTTTCTTCCACTTTTCCACCTCTTTACATTTACATTTATGTGTAAAATACTTCCCTACTCTCTTTAGTAGAAGTAGAAACACCTTATTTTTCAATATAAAAACCTATTATACACTTTTTAAAACTTTAAATAGAGTAGAGTAGTTTACACTTTACATTTTATTGTATTTCGTACCAACCAGAACCACCACCTATCTATAACCAACAACTCTATATATTTTTATATACTGAGCACTAGTAATTGAAACACCAGCACTTGATAAAGTTACAAAACTACTTTTATTGTGCGTTATTGAAGTTCCAGATATAATCCAAATACTACTTCTTATATACGTTCTCATTGGGTCATTATCAGTAGC
>CAZWZO010000193.1:0-1895 GCA_964638525.1 uncultured Muribaculaceae bacterium
AAGCGACATTTTTAGTTGGAATTATAATGCTTATAAAGAAATAACAAATAGTAAGGAACAGGTAGTAGATAGTGAAATTTTAACTTTTCTTACAAAAGTAAGTAATATTTTTCATGAAAATCTAACTGTCATTTTAAACATTTTAAGACAAGGAGGCAACCATGAATAATGAAATTAAAAACGAAAAAGTAGAAGTACCAACAGGAATAAGTCTTAATGATAAAGATTACATGAACTTGTGTTTGTCTATCTTAAAATGTATGGAGAAAAACTTAGTAGTAAGTCTTAGTGAAGCAAGTTGCGAAAGTCTATATCAACAATACTTTAATATGTTTAGTGAGATTTCAAAATTGCAAAGAGAATCATACGAGCTTATGTTTAGAAAAGGTTGGTATACGCTTACAAAAGAAGACAAAGAAAAAATTGAAAACAAGTTTCAGTGTTTAACATCTGAATTTAATAACTTATCTTAAAAGTAACACTTTGTGTTATTTTTATTTTGCATTTTTTATTTTTGTGCTATGATTGAATAGAGGTGTTTTTATGAAGAAAAAAATAAATTTACTTTTAGTAATTTTAATTGGTCTTTTTATGGTTACAGGCTGTAATAAAGTAATAGAAAAGGAAGAAAAAACAGATAATACTTATTTAACGGGAAAACATTATGTTGTAATGGATATTAAAAACTATGGTTCCATCTCTTTAGAATTGGATGCCGATGAGGCACCTATTACTGTTACAAATTTTATAAATTTAGTAAACGATGGTTTTTACAATGGTCTTACCTTTCATAGAATTATAAAAGATTTTATGATTCAAGGAGGCGATCCTTCTCATAATGGTACAGGTGGTTCAAAAGAAACAATCAAAGGTGAATTTAGTGAAAACGGAGTAAAGAACAAAATTTCTCATACTCGTGGTGTTATCTCTATGGCTAGAAGTAGTGATTACAATTCCGCTAGTAGTCAATTCTTTATAGTTCAAGAAGATAGTACTTTCTTAGATGGAAGCTATGCCGCCTTTGGAAAAGTTACAGAAGGTATGGAAATTGTAGATAAAATTGCTGAGGATGCTACTCCTACTGATAGCAATGGAACCATTTCTTATGAAGAACAACCAGTTATTACTTCTATTAAAGTAGTAGATTAAAAAGTTTCGAGAGAAACTTCTTTTTTTTTGACACTATTTTTGCTATACTTTTATTATAGGAGAATCGACATGAAGAAGACTTTTTTATTTTTATTTGGTTTTTTATTCTACATGGAATTTCTTTTTCATTTAGTATGTTTTAAAGAAATTTCTTTTTCATGGCTTTGTGCAACTTTATTGTTTCTCGTTCCTCTTTGTGTTTTCTTTACTTATGTATGTGGCTTGTTTAAAAACAAAAAAATAAATACAATTGTTTTTCGTATCATTACTTGTATTGCACATATTCTTTATATTTCACAAATGATTTATTATAAAATATACGATTCCTTTTTTTCTTACAATAGCTTTGTATTTTTAGGCGCAGTAAAAGACGGATTTTCTAAAGTACTAGAAACAATACTTCATAATTTCATTGCTTTCTTCTTTCTACTTTTGCCACTGATATTTTTATTTTCAAAGTGGACAAGAAATATTGAAAAAAACAATTTAAAAGATTGTACTATTTTTGCTATATTTGCTATGCTGTTTCAAATATATGGAATTTTTCTTGTTAACTCTTTAGAAAAAGAGGAAAAATATAGTATGTATAATCTTTATTACAATTTGGATATTCCTGTATATAATACTAAAAAATTTGGGATGCTTACTTTTTTAAGATTGAGTGTAGAAAGAGGCATATTCTCCTTTGAAGAAAAGGAAACATCAAGTGAAGAACTTTATTATAACGAACCAACGGCTTTATTAAA
>CAZWZO010000194.1:0-1838 GCA_964638525.1 uncultured Muribaculaceae bacterium
ATATTTATAAGTTTACTTCAAAACGTTTGGATGTACATTTAATGGTGAAACATCCCAAAAAGTTAATTAAAAAATATGCACAATTGAATACAGAATACATTACTTTTCATGTAGAAATAGAGGAAGATATAGAAGAATTGATTGATTTAGTACACAATTATGGAATTAAGTGTGGCTTGGCTATTAAACCAGAAACACCAATTGAAGTATTAGAACCCTATATGGATAAGATTGATTTGGTTCTTTTTATGTCTGTAGAACCTGGTAAGGGCGGACAAGAATTCATGCCTGAAGTTTTGGTAAGAATAAAAGAATTTAAAAGAAAAATGAAAGAAAGAAAATTAAATATTGTTGTGAATGTAGATGGGGGTATCAACTTAGAAACTTGTAAAAAATTACGACAAGCGGATATCCTTGTTAGTGGTAGTTGTATAACAAATAGTGAAAATTTTCAAGATACGATAAGAAAATTAAGGGGTGAAAAAGAATGAATGAAGAAAAAAATAATGTAGTAGGACAAAGTAGTACTCCACAAACGGAAAACTTAACAGAAACGAATGGTTCTTTAACAAATCAACAAGGAGAAACACTTTCTAATCAAATGGGAGCATCTGTGAATGCTGCTTCACCTGTACAAAATATGAATCCAAGCATGCCAAGTGATAAAAATCAAGCAATACCAAGAATGGAAAATCCTTTGAATCAAGATGTACAAGTTTCCATGCAGGCACAAAATCCTACACAACAAGCTTATATTAAGTCGCAACCTGTGAATCCTTCTATAAATACACAGCCTTCTAATCCAAATGCTACGGATTATTCTAAGATTGTGGATCCTAGTAAAATAACAGTACGTCCAGATATGATTTCTCCACAAATTCCTGTTGGAAATAATGAAAAAAAGGAAGAAAGTGTGGATACATCTAAACAAGAAGAACCTAAAAAAAATAATACCTTTAGTTTAATTTTGGTATTCTTATTATTCGTTGGGGTTGGAGCTTTTATTTGGTATATGCCCGAAATAAGAGATATGTTAAATAAAAAGCAAACTCCAAAAGAAGAAAATATTACAAGTAGTTCTAGTAGTGATTCTGCTACCACAGAAAACTACGATACAATGGTATGCAGTAGTGTATCGAAAACTTATACTTTTTACTATAAAGAAGAAAAATTAAAAAAATATAATATTACAGATACATTTACTAGTAATTTGGATACAAATTATAATTCTTGTAAACAAGCACAACAAAGTGAGGTTACTGGATTTGTTGTAGAATGTGAAAAAGCTACAAATAGTGTTTCTAGATCCATTACTTATGATTTTACAAAATTACCAGACGGATTTACTGGAAGTACGGATTATAAGGAAGATGATTCAATTAAAACAATAAAATCACAATTAGAAAACAACAATTATACTTGCAGTTAAAAATAAGTAAGAAAAGTTCTTACTTATTTTATTATGTTTTTCTTTTGCATTTCTTTTACTAAAATTTTATGTTTTTCTTGGTTTAGACTTACAAGTGGCTTTCTTGGTTCTTTGTAATCAAATCCCATAGCGTTTAAAGCGTCTTTAACTGGGATAGGGTTTACATCTGAAAATAGGGCATGTATTAAGTCTAAATATTCTAGTTGTAAGTCTTTTGCTTGCTTTATGTCTTTATTTAAATACATTTTTACCATATCATGAGTTTCTTTTGGTGCGATATTGGCTAAAACAGAAATTACACCTTTTCCTCCAAGAGATAAAACGGGAATAATTTGGTCATCGTTTCCAGAATAGATACTAAAATCTTCACTTGTCTTACTAGCTATTGTTGCTACTTGTGATAGATTGC
>CAZWZO010000195.1:0-1824 GCA_964638525.1 uncultured Muribaculaceae bacterium
TGACAATTATTTTTAATAGGCATAGAATGAATTGTAAGGTGACATACAAAGAGGTGATTTTATGGAAGAACATACAGTCTTATTAGAAATAAAATCCTTAGATAAAATGATAGTAAGAAAGATTATTGTTGATAGTGGAGAAGGGGAAGTTTTTTCTTGTTCCGCACCTACGCCTACACAAATGGAAATCATTGATTATATCTTAAAGCATGAAAAAGATAAGGTATATCAAAAAGATTTAGAAAAAGTTTTAAACTTAAGACGTGCGACCGTATCGGGTGTACTACAAACTATGGAAAAAAATAATTTAATTCAAAGAAAAGTGGATGACAATGATACGCGTACAAAGCAAATCTTATTAAATGAAGTAACGAAAGAGTTATTTGTTACTCATAAGAAAAAGATGGAAGAAGTAAGAAAAATTGTTACCAAGGATATTAGCGAGGAAGAATTAAAACAGTTTATGAAAACGATATCTAAGATGAAAGCAAACTTAAGAGAAAGTTTAAATGAAGGAGGAAAAATATGATAAAATTACTTAAAAATTTAGGAAAGAAAGAATGGTTTATGGCCTTTATTTGTTTCTGCTTAATTGTTGTACAAGTATGGTTAGAATTAAAGATGCCTGATTATATGTCAGAAATCACAGTGCTTGTTCAAACGGAAGGCAGCAAGATGGCCGATATTATTAAAAATGGTGGCTATATGCTTTTGTGTGCTTTTGGAAGTTTGGTTGCCATGGGAATTGCTGGATATTTCGCTTCCGTTGTTTCTTCTAATTTTTCTATGAAAGTTAGAAAGAAATTGTTTCATAAAGTAGAAGACTTATCTATGCAAGAAGTAAAAAACTTTTCAACAAGTAGTTTGATCACGCGAACAACAAATGATATTACACAAGTACAGATGCTTGTTGCTATGGGATTGCAATTAATGATAAAAGCACCTATTACAGCAATTTGGGCTGTTACAAAAATACTAAATAAATCATGGCAATGGAGTGCTGTAACTGGAGTTGCGGTTGTAATTTTGCTTAGTGTAATTAGTATTATTATGATGATTGTATTACCAAGATTTAAAATTGTACAAAAACTAACAGACCGATTAAATGGTGTGACTCGTGAGAATTTAACAGGAATTCGAGTAGTACGTGCTTTTAATGCGGAAGATTATCAAGAAGATAAATTTGAAGAAGTAAACGATAAGCTTACCAATACACAATTGTTTAATCAAAAGAAATTTGCAACCTTACAACCGGTTATGTATTTGGTTATGTATTTCTTAACTTTAGCGATTTACTTTATAGGGGCTTATTTGATTCGTGATGCTCTTATGGTAGATAAACTTACTTTATTTGGAAATATGGTTGTTTTCTCTTCTTATGCTATGCAAGTAATTATGTCCTTTTTAATGCTTGCTATGATTTTCATGATGGTGCCTCGAGCAGAAGTATCAGCAAAACGTATTAATGAAGTTTTGGATACAGATATCTCTGTAAAAAGTGGTAAGAAGAATGTTAAGGATACCAAGTTAACAGGAACGGTGGAATTTAAGAATGTTAGCTTTAAATATCCTGATGCGGATGAATATTTATTAAAAGATATTTCTTTTAAAGTAAAGCAAGGAGAAACCGTTGCGTTTATCGGATCAACAGGATCAGGAAAATCAACACTTATTAATCTTGTACCTAGATTTTATGATGTTACAGATGGAGAAGTATTGGTGGATGGTATCAACGTAAAGGAATATACGCTAGAATCTTTAAATAATAAAATTGGTTATGTTCCACAAAAAGCCGTTATTTTTAATAATAGTATTTCTGAAAAT
>CAZWZO010000196.1:0-1782 GCA_964638525.1 uncultured Muribaculaceae bacterium
AAAGGGGTTGTTGGTTAACATCTGGTGCAATCAAGTCCCTTAAAGTCCTTTGGTTATTGTCAGCATTGTTGTCTGCCATGGTTTCTTCTTCAGCTTCAAACTTCACTAGACAAATCAACAAAAAAAAAATAGAGAATAGAAAAAACTTTGACACCAATCCCCGGCAACGGCGCCAAAATTTGATGGGTGTCGAATCCAACAAATATAAATTACCTACTCTACTAATGCAAAAGAATTGTATATAGCAGTGAGCAGGGTCGAATCCACAGGGATTGGTAAAATTATCCTATTCTCTAAAATAACGCAATGAAAATAAATAAAGGGGGTGTTTTGAGATCAAGAGCAAAATTAAATTAAACCAAATCGAAATTAAACAAATAACAAGAGTGCAATTTCAAAGAAATTCAATAATGATGAAAGTCTAGCCCAAGGTATAATTTCAGTACTGATTCCGTAGAATTGATCATTGATGCAAAGATGGTCTCTTTTATTCCTTAATAAATTGGTTATGGTCATTAACAAGCTCTAACAACCTGCCAATCCTTACTTATTCGATAACCAAAACAAGCTCTTTGATTACTTCTCTTATCAACAAACAACCCTAAATAAGCTCTTAGAATTTAATTTGCTGATAGCATTAAATCTAGAAAGGCCACCAATTCTAGCCAACAAACTCACAAGCTCGGTTCATTTAGACTAGATCATATATCCACATAACATAAGTCGAATATCCTTATATTGAACCCTGTTATTTCGCCACTAGTTATTAGAACAATTAAACAATTACGGATTTAACATTCTAATTAGCAATATATTGTTCTTAGAGATTAAACAATTGGCCACTTGTTAATCGCACAAAACAATAATAGATGGTTGAATCAGAAGATATATGAATACCAAGAAAATAAAAGAGAAGAGAAAACTAATTAGATCTCACAATTTTTGCAGAATCAGACTTCAATTAACCTTGGACTAGAAAATAAAATTAGTTCATCCTTGAAGACATGAAGAACACCAAAAGAGCAGCCTCCAAGAATTCCAAAAACCCTAGAATAATAATGTATTTTCAGAAATTCGTAATTCCCCCTAATAATATGATTTTCTCCACCTTTTTCTCACCTTTCCATGTTTTTCTCCTCAAAATTAGGAAGGGAATATTACCATAATAATAATCTCCTATTAAATTAGGATATCTCCTAATTTAAAGCCCTGAACTCATAAAAAGATGGTAATTTAAATATTTAATGTCAGCTAAAATAAATTGGGCCACCACTTGACATGTCATTAAAATTTCTGCAGACAGGCCTTCAGATAAGGCGTGATCACGCCTTAACAGATGAGATCTTCTGCCCAACTTATGCAGACAGTCCTTCAGACAGGGCGTGATCACGCTCTAACAGACGAGATCTTCTGCCCATAATTCCTCAACTTTGCAACCTTGCTCCTTTTGTCACAAATTCTCTCTAAATGGCTTCCTTAATAGCAAATCTCCATTCCTAACATATAAAATACAAAACACAATCAATTTCCCACATTTATAGACAATTAATCATAAAAGACAAAGGAAATTGCTATGTAATGTAAGTCAATTATGCACATTATCAAGAAGATATTGTTGGTTCACCGTCCGTTCTCTACCAGAGATCAAACGTCGATTTAGATGGAGTTACTATACCGGCTTCATTCTTCCTCAATCATGAAAAGTGGTGGTGGCTGCTACCACTCACAGTGGCAGGGAGACTCCATCCTCTCTCTTTGACGGACCTTCAACGGCGTCCAACC
>CAZWZO010000197.1:0-1780 GCA_964638525.1 uncultured Muribaculaceae bacterium
GCAGGATCGGATATATTTAATCATTCTGACAGTTATATAACAAATCTTGTTTGTCTTTTCCCTGTTTCCATTTGTTTAGCATATTACAAACGAAGGAAAAAAATAGCATTAATCATAGGGGTTATTGGCTCTATATGTGCTTTAATGGGTGGCGCAAGATGGAAGTTTATTCTTTTGCTACTACCTTTTGTTGTTTTCTATCATCTTTATCCAAATGTACGTAGAATAAATTGGAAAGTATGGCTCCCTGCTTTCTTTATTTTTTACTTTTCAATGGGTATAATTGAGGAGACTCGTAATTACGGATCTGGACTTGATATCCAAAAATTACAAGACTTAGATGCTGAGCATATGACTCAGGGAGCTTCTGAAAAAGAATTTGTTTATTACTTTTCTGCTAAAGTTATGGACGTATATTCTAAAGAAGAACCCTTATATTTCGAACCATTATATACTGCACTGGAAATGCCTATTCCTAGAGCTATATTTCCGTGGAAATCTGATGCTAAATATTTAAGGGATATAAACTTAAAGGTTTTTGGTACTGTAAGTCATGGAGCGGCTTATATGAATATTGTAGAATCTTATTTAGCATTCCGATGGATAGGTATAATAGTTAATGTCTTATTTTTAGGTTTGTTGTGTGGCGCATTTTGGAGAAATTATCAAAAGAACAACAAATCAATAGGGGCTATTATCTTCCTAGGTCTTTTTAATGGGGTTTTGTTCGTTTTGATTTCTAGGGGATATTTAGCACAAGAATTACAAGTGTTTGTGTACTACATATTTATAGTCCATTGGGTTTCTTTGTTAATTAATAAACTTTACAAAAATGAGAATATTAGTAAATACAATCTCAACTAAGAAAATATCAGGTGGAGCTTTCCAGATATCTCAGAATTTCTTATTGAAATCATTGGAACATAAGGATGTTGAATGGTACTACATTACATCACAAGATTTAGATGATGTTATAGGGAAGCAGTTTAATGACATAAAAAACAAAAGGTATTTTGTATTTCCTACTCAGCCTGATTTTAAACATACTTACGAAAAAGTAAAAAAGCAGATAAAGCTGTTTGAGCAAATGATAAAGCCAGATGTGGTGTACTCTGTAACAGCTCCAAGCTATTTCTCTTTCAAAGCAACAGAGGTGATGCGTTTTACAAATCCGTTGGTGACACATCCTAATAAGTACTCAAAAAGTACTCAAACATTGATGGAGCGTATAAAGACATGGTTGTATTGCAAGAATCAAATCAGGTTGATGAAAAAGTCACACTTCTTTATCACCCAAACAGAAACAACCAAGCAAGGTATATTACGTATAACAGGAGAACCAGAAAATCATGTACGAGTGGTAAACAATGTACTTCCATCTGTTTTTAAAAACATGGATAATACTCCTATTTTAGAAGATGACTGGATAAATATCGCTTGCGTTGGCAACCCAGTACCACATAAAAATTTTGACATATTGCCAGATGTGTTGATTGAATTAAAAAAGTTCGGTATAGAGAATATCCGTTTCCATACTACCATTCCTTTTGACCATCCTTTAAATAATAAATTGGAAAAGCGTTTGATGAAAATAGGAATGATGAAAAACTGGAAGAATCATGGTAGAATCTCGCAAAAAGAATTAGGAGCTATGTATCAGCATTGCCAGCTATGTTTCCTTCCTACATTGCTTGAAGTATTCTCTGCTAGCACAGTGGAAGCGATGTATTTTAATCTTCCTATTATAGCAACAGATTTTCCAATTTATTATTTAAAGGAT
>CAZWZO010000198.1:0-1771 GCA_964638525.1 uncultured Muribaculaceae bacterium
GAGAATGGAAGTGATAAATAATGGATATGTATCAAAAAAGAGAAATGAGAAAAAATAAAAAAATGAACGAAGATACAAAAAGTTTACCATCAACGAGTATCAACTGGTATCCAGGCCATATGGCAAAAACAAAAAAAGAAATAAAGGAAAAGATAAATCTAATTGATGTCGTATATGAATTAATAGACGCAAGAATGCCTTTTTCTTCTAAAATGCAAGATATTGAGGACATATTAAAAGGGAAACCTCGTATTATTATTATGACAAAATATGATCTTTGCGACCAAAAGGAAACGGATAAATTTGTCTCTTATTACGAAGAAAAGGGATTTCCTGTTATAAAGATGGATTTAATGAGTTCTAAAAATATAAATCAAATTTTAGAAAAGAGTAACGCTGTATTAAAAGAAATGAATGAAATAAGGGAAAAAAAGGGTATGAAAAAACGTGGTATTCGTGCTTTAATTTTAGGGGTACCAAATGTAGGAAAATCAACACTTATTAATCGTTTAGTAGGAAAAAAAGCTGTAAATGTTGGAAATCGTCCAGGTGTTACAAAGCAATTATCTTGGATTCGTATCAATAAAGACATTGAATTACTAGACACTCCAGGAATTTTATGGCCAAAGTTTGAAACGGAAGAACAAGCTATGACTTTAAGCGCTTTGTCCTCTATAAAAGAGGAAATTGTTGATCCCGATGATCTTGCCGTTTTTATTCTAAAGAAGATGCATAAACTTTATAAAGAAAATTTAATGGTGAGATATGGAATTGATAACATAGAAGACTTTGATGAAGTATATGAAAAAATAGGAAAGAAAAGAGGCGCACTTATACGTGGCGGAGAAGTAGACTATGATAAAGTAAGCTTAATCATAATTCGTGATTTAAAGGAAGGGCATCTTGGTAAAGTAACTTTTGACCGAATAAAATAAAGGCAGTTTATGCCTTTTTTAAGTTGAAAAAAAGCCCTACCTATGATAACATTATAATAGGTGAGGACTATGATAGTATTTAATAGTATGTTTCAGATTTTAGGGCTTTTAATCATTATGCCTTTATTAATTATTATTACAGTATATTTAATCTATATAAGATCAGAAAAGAAAAAAGATTTACAAACCTATCGCTTTAAAAGAGATTTTTGGAGTAGTATGATTTCCGTATTTTATGGTTCTATGCTTTTTTCTCTTTCTCTAGGTTACGCTGTAAATGTCATTTTAAAAATAAAGGAATTATCTTTAGAGACAAAGTACTCGTGGATTATTATTGGAGTGATTTTATTAGTCATACTTACATTTATCTTTTTTGCTTATACTTTTATTAAATATATGAAAGTAGTGAAAAATAAGGATGATTATTTTAAAAAAGAGGGGTTAGAGTATGTTGGATAATCAAAGCAAGTTCATTGATGTTATTTGTTATATCATTATTTTCTTATTGCTTTTGCTTGTTGTTTTACCACCTTTATTAAGATTTGTTATGCCAGGTGGGGATAAATATGAAACGAAGTTATACTTAGAAAGTTTAAGATGCTCTATTTCAAACGGAGAGAAGGAAAAGATTGTAAATACGCAGTACAAGAACAAAGAAGTAACAAAAGTATATATAACTTACAATAACTACACGGATGAGCAAGAACTAGAAGAAAAGGCTTTACTAGGAATCAATGGGGTAAGTGAGGATATTGAAGGTACGAGAACTTTATATACCATTGAATACAATGATGAAACAAAAAATAATTTAGATTTAGAAAAATACTTTGGAAAAA
>CAZWZO010000199.1:0-1748 GCA_964638525.1 uncultured Muribaculaceae bacterium
TATCATCTTTCATAATTTCAATAAATTGCTTTATAAGAATTACTGCCCCAACGATTCCAAGCAAAACTCCAAAAATAAACACAAAAATATTATTAAAACGATTCACAATAACTTTTTCAGTAATGGTTCCTGTATCACTTGGTTTATAATTTGTAGCGATTTCGATAGTTTGTTCAGAAAGAGGAACAGACGTAGTTAAATTTACTTCTTTCTTTACTCTTTTATTATTATAGATTATATCATAATCCACCTGCATAATTACATCGACTCTAGAATTAACAGCAAGCATATAATCGCGTTTAAAATCATTTATAATCTTATTATACTTATCATAACTAACAGATATGTTTTCATTTATATTAAAAACCGTTGTATTTTCTATTTTTTTAGTTGTTTCTTTTTTAACTTCATACTCCTTTGACCAAACCTTTTTCTTCGTATTGGTATCTAAATTATAATCTGCAATTACTTTAGCAAATATTTTATAAGAGTATGTACCATTTACCCTATCTGATGAAGAAAAATCATATTTATAATTCATGTGGATTTTATCGATTACAGATGCAATATATTGCTCATTAGATGGTAATTCTTTTTTATCAAAATAGTTATTTTTCTTTAAAGAAACTTTATAGTCTGTATAACTATTTTCCGTATAACTTAAAAGGGTTTTTGTCTTAATTACATCGATGTTTAGACTGGATGAAATAAAGCAAAAACTAAACGCCAAAATAACTATAGCAACCGTCGCTACAGTTATTGTCTTAGACTTATTCTTTATAACCGTTCTAGTATCTCGCACTTTTTCATCCCCTCTTTTTATTTAGATGTGGACCATTCACTTATCCATACGGAAGGATACCCTATCTTATATATTGTACATATATATTTCCCTTCTATATCTTTATTATGAACATACCATCCATCTTCTTCTTTTAAATTATCTCCTTTTGTTTTATATATTCTTTCTCCATTGCTATCTTCACTTATATTAATAATTCTGTGAAGAATCTTACGATCATTGTAAGTAAATACAATTATATCCCCTTTTTGCAGTTTACTTTTTTCTTCTTCTGTATTTATTTTTTCTATCAATACAGCATCACCTCTTGAATAAACAGGAACCATACTGTTAGATAGAATTGCTAGCAACTGATATTTAAAAATACCTGAAACTAAGAACACCATCGGAAGTAAAATAATTAATAGTGGTATAATCGTAAAATACATTTTCTTTTTTTTTGAACGCACCACACTTTTATTTAGATAAAAATTATTACATACGTAATAAACAATAAAAATAACGAGTAAATTTAGGCTTCCCTCTAAAAACCAATTCAAATCAGGTATTATAGGTATTAGATAAAGTAGTATCTTGGGTATGATTGCATAAACCATAGAAGATACAAAATCAGACCTATAAGTTAAATAACTAAACAGCATACTTTTTCCAAGTTCATAAATAACAATAGAAAAGGTTAAATCAAAAAAATCATCTAATGTTATTAAGGAAAAATTATAAGTCTGTGTTAGTATATTTATAAATGCAAATATACCTGTAATAATAATTAATAATATTTTATTTTTTCCACTTCGATTAATTAAGCATTGTCTAACATATTCCATAAAGAACAACGGTAAAACAAAACGAATTAAGTTAAGAGTTATTCCCTTTATATTTCTAGCATAAGGTAATTTTACATAACCAGTGACAATACCAGACATATAAAAAATTATTAAATATACTA
>CAZWZO010000200.1:0-1743 GCA_964638525.1 uncultured Muribaculaceae bacterium
AATTCCAATTACTGTAGCTTCTATATCTTCTTTATTTCTTTTGAAATCTATAATTCTATATTTTTGTCTATTTCCTCCACCTTGATGACGAACTGTTATTCTACCATAAGAATTTCTTCCTGCATTTTTAGCTTTTTTAGCTAATAATGATTTTTCAGGAGTCTTTTTTGTTACTTCTTCATATGTTAAAGAAGTCATATTTCTTCTTGATGGTGTATAGGCATTATAATGTTTTATTCCCATTTTTTGTTCCTTTCCCGAAGTAATGAAAAACTTCGTATTGCGCCTGTTAACTTCACTTCAAAAATCCTCGACGTACTTTTGTACGTCTGCGGTTTTCTTGTTCGTTTGCCTAGCACTACTCGTTTTTGATTTCTTCTCTACTCTATACGAACTAGGCTTTTGCAATTATTTTTCACTCTTCTTTTTATATTACGGATTTTTTCCTGCTCCGCTGCAGATATTATTTATTTTCCTGGTATTTTCCAGATATTTTAACTTTTGAATTAAGCTCCTAAGAATTCTTCAATTGATGAATTATATTTCTTAGTTCCTTTTGCTTCTTTTCCACCTTTTTTAGTGTATGTAGTAACTTGTGGATCTGTATCTACAAATACTATTGCTTTTTTCCAGCTAGCTGTTTTTCCTTGATGTACTCCAACTCTTTTCTTTTTTCCATCAATGTTTATTGTATTAACTTTTAATACTTTTACGTTGAATAATTTTTCAACTGCTTTTGCTATTTCTGGTTTTGTAGCATTTTTAGCAACTTTGAAAGTGTATTTTCCTTCTTGCATTGCATCATTACTTTTTTCAGTGATGATTGGTTTTACAATTATATCTTCTGCTAACATCTTATGCATACACCTCCTCTAATTTTTTAACTGTATCAAGTGTAATAACTAATTTATTGTATTTTAATAAATCGTATACATTAATTGTATTAACTAATGTTGTTTTTACACCTTCTATGTTTCTAGCTGATTTTTGAACAGCTTCGTTTTTCTCAGGTAACATTATTAATGTTTTTCCTTCGATTTTGTTCTTTGTTAATGCATTTACCATTTGTTTTGTTTTGATTTCTTTGAATGGTAATTCATCAATTACTACTAATTGATTTTCTATTACTTTTGAGCTTAGTACTGATTTAATAGCTAATCTCTTTTCTTTCTTGTTTACTTTGTAAGTATATTTTCTTGGTTTTGGACCTAATGCTATACCACCTTTGATCCATTGTGGTGCTCTTATACTTCCTTGTCTAGCTCTACCTGTTCCTTTTTGTCTCCAAGGTTTTCTTCCACCACCGCTAACTTCAGATCTTGTTTTTGTACTTTGTGTACCTTGTCTTTGATTAGCTAAGAAGTTGATTAGTACGCTGTGTACTATTGCTTCATTTGGTTCGATTCCAAATATTTCATCTTTTAAATCTACTGTACTAACTTTCTTTCCTTCTACATTATATACATCTATTGTAGGCATTTACTGTTCCTCCTTTCTCTTACGCTAATGCCTTTGTGGCATCTTTTATTTTTAGGATAGCTCCTTTATTTCCTGGAACACTACCTTTTACTAATATACAATTTTTATCTAAGTCTACTCTAACAACTTTTAAGTTTTGGATTGTAACTGTTACATTTCCCATATGTCCTGGTAATTTCTTTCCTTTGAAAACTCTACCTGGAGTTGATGTAGATCCCATTGAACCTGGTCTTCTGTGGTACATAGAACCATGTCCCATAGGTC
>CAZWZO010000201.1:0-1707 GCA_964638525.1 uncultured Muribaculaceae bacterium
ATACTGTTTTTGTTTCTACTTTTCCAATCTAGAGTATCAATATCCCAACTAATCATTGGATATTTTACCGTTTCTCTTACTAATTTACTTGTGCTTCCGTATGGAGGCCTTACTAATACTTGATCGTGCCCCAATACCTTTTTAAATACAGCTGTAGATTTATTCATTTCACTTTCAATTCCTGCTTTAGAAAGAGTGGCTAAATTAGGATGAGAATAAGTATGTGATCCTACTTCACATCCAATCTTTTCTTCTCTTTGTGCCACTTTTGGATAAGCTTCTACTAAACTTGCTAAATCGAAGAAAGTTGCCACAGAATTATATTTTTCTAACGTATTGATTATACGTGTACTGGAAGATGGGTTAGGTCCATCATCAAAAGTCAATGCTACCATAGGCTTATTTGGATCAATATTTCTATCCTTTACCCTTAAGGTAGTTTTGCCTTGTTCTTCTTTAGCTATATCTTGATTTTTAATAAAGGCAATCTCATTTTCATATAGTACTTCATTCCAATCTTTGCTCTTTCCAATACGAGTGAAGGATTTTATCTTATCCGTGGTAAGAAGCACCTTTGCTTGTTCATTATCTTGTTTATAAGCCTTTGCACCCTTTATAACCAAGATACTATCGTTTACGCTTTCATAGCCTTCTTTTACAATTACTTTTTCTGAAAGTTTATTTGTTAAAATGTATCCTTCTTCTTCCCCATATTTTATTTTTGTAAATTTTTTATTTCCTACTGCTACCGCTGTTACTTCTTCCCCCTTATCTAAAGTTGTTTTTACTTGACTATTTCGATCATTCTGCAAATAAATATTTACTTTCTGTTTCGTATAAACTTTTTTATTTTCCGTTTTAAAACTTTCGTTTTCTTTTTTTACCTTATTTTTAATTTCCATTGTTTTTTTTTGTTGTATCAATAGATAAAACATCTTGGATTTTGTCAAATGGAACTAATTCTGTTTTTCCTTCCTCTAAGTAAACTTGAATGCCCTCTTGTGTTACAACATAATCAAACTTATCTTTAACTTCTTCTTTATATTTTTCTTTTAAATAACTGTTTATTTTTTCTTCATACCCATCTGTAAATACATAACTATCTTTTATAGGACTTTCTTCTTCTAAAGAATATGAGTAGGTATAAGTTTGTTCTTTTTTTAACGTATTTTGTTCTAATATATACTGATGCATAACAATTCCAACTATATCATCCACTCCATAAATAGCTTCATAATCAATAAACGAATAATATTTTATTTTTCCAAAGGAAAACGAAGATTTCTTATATGTATCAAAGAATGTGTCTTCCACTTTTGTTATACTCTTTTTTATTTCTTTATCCAACTTAGAAATACCTAGTTTGGGATAACAAATTACAGATGCAGCTTCACCCGAGTATTTGACTTCTTCTTGTTTTTTACCAAACTCTTTTTTTGTTTCTATATTTTTAAAATACTTATCTGCTTTTGTATATATTTCTTTTTTTGTATTCATACTATATATATATCCACATAAAAAAATTACAAATAAAAGTATTATACCTATACTTCCTATAATAATTGGTCTTTTTTTCATTCTTCTTCTACTTCTTCTAGTTCTATACTTCTTCATACAACTCACCTACTGTAATTAGTATACCACAATATTTTCCTTTTGATTAATAAAAAAAGACTTTTTTGTCTTTTTTTGTCTATTTATTTTATT
>CAZWZO010000202.1:0-1691 GCA_964638525.1 uncultured Muribaculaceae bacterium
AATGAAAAAAGAAAAAGATGAAGTAGTTTGTTTTTAAAATTCATAGTATCACTCCTTTTAAATCAAACTACATTATTATTATGGAAAGTTTAAAAAAATATATAGATTGTAAATATTGGAAAAGAAAAAAAGCAATTTATTTTGCTTTTTTATACACTTTTACTAAATTATCAATTAAATTTTCTTGTGAATAGTTTTCTTTGGCGTAGGCTTGAATTTTATTTCGATTAAAAGTAATTTTATTTTCCAAAACATCTCTTACTGTCTCTCCAAGCAATAAGCTATTTTCTTTTGGAAGCACTCTTCCTACTTCATCATTGATAATTCCTACAAGTCCACCCACATCGGAAGAAATAACAGGTGTGGAGCACGCTAGAGCTTCAACAGCAACCAAACCGAAAGCTTCATATCTAGATGGAACCAAGGAAACATCTGAAATATTATATATTTTTCTAAGCATATTTTGTGGTTGGTTTTTTAAGAAATATACATTTTTTAAATGCAACTGCTCTTTCATTTTATTTAAATGACAGAACAATTCACCATCTCCTGCGATTAAAGTAGCTGTGTTTTCTTTCTCATAAATTTTTGCTGCTTCTAATAATAAATCTACACCTTTTATTTCTGTTAATTTTCCGGCAAAACAAACAACTTTTTCATAATCTTTATCAATACCTAGTTCTTCTAAAACTTCTTTTTTATCATAATTTTTTTGATAAAAGATTTTTTCATCGTATCCATTTCGCATCAAAGTAACTTTATCTTCTACATTTTTAAAATTCTTTAAAACAAGAGCTTTATTATCGTCAGAAATACAAATAATTTGAGAACATTTCTCTGCAGCGTGAAAAGTATATTTATGAAAATGATCGTTTTTTTCATGACCAATAATATCCGTACCATGTGCTGTAATTACTACAGGAATATTATAATCACACGCAAGAGAAGCTAAAATCCAAATATGTTGTACGTGAATCACATCTGGATGAAAAGTCTCAATTTCTTCTTTAATGGCTTGGTTAAAAGCATTTTTATACTCTTCTACTTCTTCTTCACTCATAGCAAAAAAATTATTTACACTTCTTGGATGGGTTGTAAAGCATGGAAAATTAAAAGGAAGAGCTCCTTCTATTTTTTGTTTCCCAGTAAAATAAACAGGATGAAGATGAATTCCATTTTCATCAGGCGAAGAAATGATCTCATTTTCTGGCATAATGATATGTACATCGTGCTTCTTACTTTTTAAACTTTTTGCAATGTTCTTTGTATAAACTCCACTACCTGAACCTTCTAGTGGAAAGTGATTGATTAATAAAATTTTCATAAATCCTCCTGTTTGTTTTTTCCTTCTAAGATTTCTTTTTCCATAAATTACTTGGATAAACCTTCTCCTCAATTAAATTTTTAATAGCTTCCTGTAAGGCTTCTTTATCTTCTTTATAAGTAACCCCATGCCATTTTGCTGTTGTTTTTAATACTTTCATATCACTGATTTTTTCATCGATTAACTCTTGTACTACATCTGGAATTAAATACTCGCACTTAGAAATATTATTTTTATTTTTTTCTAAAAATACATGGAAATTCTTTTCCAAATGAGAAAAAATACTAGGAGTAAATCCAAAGAAATTCATAGATACAAGATCATCTGCTTCTACCTCAAATTTCACATCATCCATAAGTCTAGTTGC
>CAZWZO010000203.1:0-1685 GCA_964638525.1 uncultured Muribaculaceae bacterium
GGAATAAACATAGCTTTCCTTAAAATTCTTTCTGACGCCGGGCGTGAGTGTTTTCGGGTCATACTGAGTAAATGCCTTAATCGGAATATCCTCGGACACATCCTCAAGCTCGGTAAATTCTATCTCAAAGGTCTTTTTGAGCTTTCTGACATTTTTCACCTTGACGATCGAACCGAGACGCGATTTTTCAAGATTCCACTTTATCGTAAGCCCTCTGATTTCCACACAGTCTCCGTCATTTACGTTGAAATAATACGGATTCTCAAAGTAAAACTCCGCGCCGTCGGCATCAATCATAATGTTTTTCAGCGAGCCGAGTTCAATCGCCCTTGCCGTGCGGAAATAATACTTTCCGGCTTCGACAACCAGCCGTGTGTTCGGATTCTGCCGACAGAAGTCTATCGCCCTGCAAAACGCATCATAATTATCCTCGGACTCGGCGCTGAACCCGAAATCGGACGCGTTTACGGTTTTATAAGCGTCCGCCTTTGGTCTCGCTATGTAAAAAACGGAATTTCCCACACCGTCTACCCTGTCGTAGGTTCTGTAAGCTTCCTGCGACGGTTCGGTTTCCGAAGCAAGATTTTCAGGCTCAGGCACCGTCGTTGTCTGCCAGTTGAACAGCGGCGCAAGTGAAACCATTATTGCCGTAACTATACACAAAATGCTTTGCGTCATTTTTCGTACCTCACTTTTTTTCTATATGCATACCTGTTGTGCTGATAACCGCAATTCCCTTGCCGAGGTCGTCATAAATGCTTATCTCGTAGAAGCACAGTTTTCTGCCCTCTTTGATTTTTTTGCACTCGGCGAAGAGCTTTTTCCCTTTGGAAGAGGAAAGATAGCTGATGTGGCTGTCCGCCGTCGCGGTAAAAGATTCTTCATTGTTCGTCGCCACGGCAAAGGCAAAATCGGCAAGAGTGAATACAACTCCGCCCATAACCTGTCCGTGGGCGCCGTAGTGCCTTTCATCAAGAGCCAAACTGCACTTTGAATAGCATTCGTCAACCTCGTCGATCGTTATGCCCGTGACCTCGGTCGCATACCTGTCTCCCTCAAAGAAACGGCGCACCTTTTCTATATCTCTCATATCAATCACCTTGCTCAGTCGTTGAAATATACGGGCTTTCCCGTTTTTGCAGATTCATATATTGCCTCAAGAATCTGTGTGACAACAAGAGCCTGACTTGCCTTTGTCGGCGGCTCGGTATCATTCACAACAGCGTCAAGCCATGCCCTTGCCTCCAGAAGAGACGGATCCTCATCTCCGTCGCCGTCATAAAACGCAACGCCGCCGGCATTGAGATCGGGCTTGAGTACACATTGTCTGCCGTTTTTAATGAAGTTTATATTCAGTCCGTCGAACATATCGGCGCCGCCCTCTGTGCCGCACACCATTGTGATAGCTTCCTTAGGATTTCTGATGTTGAGCGCCCAGCTTGATTCAAGCATGATCGTTGCGCCGTTTTCCATAACTATGAAGCCGAACGCCGCGTCCTCAACCGTATATTTTTCGGGATCCCAGTCGCCCCATGCGTTCCCGGTTTCGCGCTGGTTGTTCAGCTTGTGATACGTCGTGCCGACGCAATACTTCGGCTTATAGTTATCCATGGTCCAGAGAGTAAGGTCGAGCGCGTGCGTTCCGATGTCGATAAGCGGACCGCCGCCCTGCTCGTGCTCGTTGA
>CAZWZO010000204.1:0-1680 GCA_964638525.1 uncultured Muribaculaceae bacterium
TTTTTTTATTAATGGCATCTAGATAAGTAGAAAAAACATTGTTTTCTAATAGCTCACTTGAATAATATGCCATTCTTTCCTTAACAACAATTGTATCCTTATTCTCATCTACGGAAATAATCTTATTATACTTTGTTATATCGGTTGTTTCCTTACAATCCGTACGATAAGTATAATTTTTTTTACTTGTATCAAAAGAAAGAGTTGGACACATCGTACTTTGTTTTATTCTTTTATAGGCTAAATAAGGACCAAATATAGTATTATATATTTTTTTTGCATTTTCTTCGGTCAAAGTATAAACATTCTTATCTTGTTTTAATAAATGATTATTATAAGCATAATCATAAACTAAAGAAGAAAGTAAATTTGTATCAAATTGGGTTACATTCTTTTTTCCAATCGTATCAAAATCATAATTGTATCGATTGTCCATAACATTGATAAATCCTTCTTCATACTTACCACCAATAGCTTTACTCATAAGTTCATAAATATGACTATCTACAATCAAATCCTCTTCTTTTTTCGGATCCTCCAAATTTACAATTTTTTTATCATCCTTTTTTTCTACATAGAATTTATGATAACACAAAAACCCTACAAAAAGTAAGAAAAAAAGAACAAGAATAAAAACAACGATTCCATGATTTTTTTCTTGCTCCATAACATCACCCCTAAACTTCTTTACTTACACCAGTAAATATATACTTTCCATCGTTTAATGCGAATGTATATACATAATGATCAAACTTATCTTGGTTTTCTTCTAATAGTTTTTTAGAATACTCACTTCCTTCTAATACTAAGCTTGTATACTTATAATCTTTATAATATTTTAAATCACAAGTATTTGCAAATGAAACAATTGTTGTAATCTCTATACGATCTGCATACTGATAAGCACTAAGTATTTCTTCTTTTTTTGCATTACATCCCGTAGAAGGACATACTTCTTTTGAAGAGGCAAAATAAGCTGGTTTGGAAGTATCATACTTATATTCTATACAATTCGCATCAAAAGATTCCCCTTTGTATTCAATCTTGCCAAATAAATTTGCATAAGCATTTTTCATATCTTCTTCACTTACTTCACTATTGTCTGTTTTAGAAAGAGTATTAAACGCTAAAAGTAAACGAAATTTATTATCCATATTATCAGTTAGAAGTTTATCTTGTTCATAATAATATGTACTATACTCCTTAGAAGTTATATTGCTAATTCTATTATAAAGACTCTTTACTTGTTCACTATTTGTATCAAGCGTCCCCTCCTCAATCGTTGTATTCGCATTTGTCTTTGGGTTTTCATCCTTCTTAGTAGATTGCTTCTTTTCTTTTAATCCGATTTGTTCTAAAACTGGATCTAAATATCCAAATTGTACAGCTACTCCTGTTCCTATAAAAAGAATAGCCAATATCAATACAAACGTTGGAAAAGCTTTACTCTTTTTTTTATCCTCCATCATAATATCACCCCTATATTATTTATATTTTTATGATATCATTTCTCTTGTTTTTTTTCAATAAAAAAACATTTAAATCAATAAATGTTTAAGCTTCTAATAACTTATTAATAAAATGATCCATTTGTACAGATGCATTCGAAAGTATTTCTTCTTCAATTACTTTTAAATTATTATTTACATAATTTAATAATTCTTGCATCTTAGGTAACAA
>CAZWZO010000205.1:0-1655 GCA_964638525.1 uncultured Muribaculaceae bacterium
GACACGAGCGCTCTTCTAGGCCGCGATTCCGTGTCCAAACGAGTCAGCCACTTTAATATTCGAAAGACAAATCCGAGGTTAGGGAGTATCGATTGGCAGTGAAGAAGGAGTACGCGCAAAGGTCACCCGTCGGCATATTGCTGGTTCCGCTTGTTTGTTTCTTTTTATATTTTGCCTGGTCGTGCGTTCTGCCCATCGATCAGGCGCCCGATGAGGCTACTCGGCTGGGCATACCGTTCTATATTGCTCAGAACGGCACGTTGCCCAGCGGCTTTGAGGAGAGCCTGCGCAATCAGATCTGGGGCATCTCATATGCCTTCACTCCGTACGGCAGCTCCTTGCTCTCGGCGGTATTCGTAAAAGCAGCCATGTTGCTCGGAGCAGGCGATGTGACTCAGGTGGTCGCCGCCCGCTTGAGCTCGTGCATATTCGGCTCCCTGACTGTGCTCGTCCTTATGCTCATCTGCGCCGAGCTTGAGTTCGATCGGCTGACGACGGCGGTCGCCGGTGCCGTTCTTGGGTTCCTTCCGCAGTTTGCGTTTTTGAGCAGCTATCTTAATAACGATATCTTCTCGGCGTTTTGTACTGCGATGGTTGTCCTCGGCTGGATCCGCGGGTTTAGGCGGGGATGGGACGTGGGGTCGTGCGCGTTTCTCGGCGCGGCGATTGGGCTCCTCTCGCTCTCGTATTACTTCGCGTACGGGCTCATTCCTATCTCGATATTCGTGTTCTTCGCCAGTGCCCGTCGCCTCGGCCTTTCGTGGGGGGGCTGTTTTCGCCGGGCCGGCATCGTATTCGTGGTCGCCTTTGCCATTGGCGGCTGGTTCTTTGTAAGAAACGCGCTGATCTATTCGGGCGACTTCCTTGGCATGCGTTCTTATTCCGAGTGCGCTGAACTTTATGCGCAGCAAGAGTACAAGCCGAGTGTTCATCAGACCCTCAAAATGTCTGGTGAGCTCTTTATGTCCCCGCTATTCGATTCGACGTGGCTCTGGATGACGCTTAGGTCATGCATAGCATACTTTGGCTATATGGCATATCCGATTGCCGAAGTCCTCTATCTGCCTGTTATTGCTCTTTGCTGCGCCGCGCTTGCGTTGCCGGCTATTTTGAGAGGGGGCCTTGTGCCCAAAAGCCGTCATGGCCGACTAAGGGACGGGCGTTTTGCGGATAACCTTCTAGTTATCGCGTTGGTTGCCGCCATTGTCTTCCCCATTGTTTTCTCGGCTTATCGCTCGTGGGCGACGGATTGGCAGCCGCAGGGCCGATATATCGTGTCGGCTTGGATTGCGGTCGCGGTGCTGTGGGCGTGGGGTTTCGATTGTTTGATTAGGCGCATCGGACCGTCCGTCTTGAGAAGGGCGCTCGTGGTCGCTCCGGTTGTTTTGGTTGCTCTCATGCTCTGCGTTTGCTCTGCTGCGGTTTTTTACCCCCATGGGTTCTTGGGCATTGTTTGCGCATAGACTGCCGGGGTATGTTTTGTCGGATAAACGCGGTTCTGAGCGGTGCCAATTCCGCTCAGGGCCGCGTTTACGTTAGACTATAAAAGGATTGTTGCAACCAATTGCGAGAGGTTTTAGGTTATGGGAAAGCTGCTCTCTGATGTGGCTGGCTTAGGTTGGACACGGATTTGACTCCCGGAAGAGCGCCCCGCA
>CAZWZO010000206.1:0-1646 GCA_964638525.1 uncultured Muribaculaceae bacterium
TAATTCTTTTAAATTATTTATCATCTTTTCAGGATCTTCAAAAAAACCTAAAGCTGCACCTAAAATTATATGAGTAAATTTTTTATCCGTTTTATAATCACAGGCATCCATACAAATATATTCTAAATCTAAATCTTTTGCATATAGTTTGTGATTAAATTTAGCTCTTTCTACTGACGATGGACAAATATCTATTCCAACTGCGCTACAACCAGTAATTCTTGCAATTTCTCTTGAAGAAAAACCTGTTGTAGATGCAATTTCAAGAATTCGTGAATCCTTATTTATTCTAGAAAATATTGACCATTCATTTAAAGTGACAAATGACCCTGGTGGGATATTCCATTGATGTGCAAATGAAATAAATTCAGTATAGGACATCTTTTTTAAATCTTCAATTGTTATTTTATTTTTCATCTTTTTCCTCCTCTGTAGCAGATTCTAAAAATTCTATTATTCCATCTTCTATATTTATTCTAACTTTTATACCCATTGGTAAAACACACATAGGTGCAGTATGTCCAAAATTATAATTATAACCAACAAACAATTCTTTCAAGTTTAATTCATTTTGTATTACATCTAAATATGCATTTTTGTATTCTTCATAATATGTCTCATCAACTGGTTTTCCTATTATTATTCCTTTTATTTGTTTCAAAATTTTTACCATTAAAGGATTTCTTAAAATTTGTGATATAAAACTTGGATCTGGTTTATCTTCACTAGTTTCCAAAAACAAAATTTTATTTTTCCAGTTATTTTTAGGCCAAATTTCAGAACCAATAAACATATGAAAAGTATCTATACATCCCCCAATTAATACACCTTCTATACTTTGTGAACCTTGTAATATTTCAATATTTTTCTTTTCTTCTATCATTTTTCTTTGAATCTTGTTATTTTCAGGATTCATCCAAGTTAACGACTCTGATGTCCAGTATTTTGATGGGGTAATTTTATATCCTGAACTATCTTCAAAAAGTATTTTTAAAACTGAGTTTTTTGTATAATCATGCATTTTAACATTTTCTGCAAATTCAGCCATAATACTTGGTCCGTAATATGAAATAATTCCTGCTTTATATAACATAAAATGATTAATTGTAGTATCAGAATATCCCATAAATATTTTAGGATTATTTTTCAATACCTCAAAATCTATATGTGGTAAAAGTCTAACTGTATCATCACCACCTAAATTACAAAATACGGCCTTTATATCTTTATCTTTAAAGGCATCCATTAAATCCTTAGCTCTAAGTTCTGGATGCAAATGGGTTTTAGAACTTCCAATTAAAGCATTTGGCATTGTAATTACTTTAAGTCCAAATTCTTCCTCAAGCCTTTTTTTCCCAAGTTCATATCTATGAGAAAATGTTTTGTCTCCTGCAATTCCACTTGATAAACTTACAATTGCAACCTTATCTCCTTTTTTTAATCTTTTTGGTTTTTTCATATATTTTCTCCTTTTCTATTATAGATTTTAACGCTTCTATTTCTATATAAGAAATATTTTTTTTGTATCCTCTTAAACTATACATATTTTTAGTTTCTTAATACGTATTAACTAATTTTTCAATGTTTTTAGAAAAACTAATATCGTATAAATACTCTTTTTGTTTTTTTACTTCATTAATAAGTAA
>CAZWZO010000207.1:0-1634 GCA_964638525.1 uncultured Muribaculaceae bacterium
CTTGGAATAAGACAATTGCAGATTCTCCCCAAGGCAAGATGTCACCATATTTATTGGACTACAACTGCGTTAATTCGGATAATGCGGACGACAACAAACGATTCTATTGGGACATTACAAGTCTTGTCCGTTCTTGGTATTCGGGAACAGCAAACTATGGCATTGGTTTTAAGCCTGTAAGCGGCACAACAGTATCCGGCTCAAGCGTTTTTAGCACGTCTGAAGCTTCAGATTCTTCCTATTACCCTCAATTTACAATTTCTTACAAAGATATGAAAGGAATTGAGGATTACTGGACATATGCGACTCAAAGTGCAGGTTTTGCGGGCACCGGTTATATCAATTATGCAACGGGTAATCTGACTTTTGGCAAATCATTACTGTCTACCACCGATAGTTTGATGCCGTATTCCCCTGCATTTGTATATAACTCCGCTCTCGCTAATGATGAATTTGAATATCCTAATGCGGAAGTATCGTATTGGGGTACATATATGCCGCGTGGCTTTAAGTTTAGCATTAACGAAACAATTATAAAGCGGGCATATACGTTAACTGACGGCGAATCATTGTATATGTACATTTTGTCCGATGAGGATGGCACAGAGCATTATTTCCTTCCTGTTGAAGAAAACGGCGTGAAAAGCACCACAAAATATCAAGATGACGATGGCTTGCAGCTTGTTCTTGATACATCTTCATCCACGCTCACGATAACCGACAATTCGAAAAATGTACGTTATTATACACAGCTGTCGGGGACACCTACAAGTGACATCCTTGGTGGATGGTACTTATCCAGCATTTCGAATTCAATAGGCAACGAGATAGTATTTGGCTTTGAAGGAGGTCCGCGACCGGACACGATAAGTCTTCAGCCGAACGGCAGTACTTCTATTGATTTCTTAACCATCGCTTATAACTCCAGTTATATTCCGTATATCATTTGGGATGAAACCTCTCAAGAGGCGATGATCTTTAGATATTCATCTACCTACAATGGCAGCATCTCCGCTTCGAGCACAAACTATTTGAGGAAGATCGAATATGCTCATTCCACCGCTACACTTGATTTGTCGGATTGGGAAGCATTCTACAATGATTCCACTAATAACACGAACATCACAGTAGATGCAACAGCCGAATACGCATATGATTCAAACGGCTATTTAACAAAAGCAAAAGATACCCTTTCCGGATATGAAATCAGATATACGTATACCAGTGCCGGAAAGGTTTACTCCGTTCAAGAATGCGCCGGCTCCACAGCAGGACAGAAAATGTATTACACATATTATAGTGGATACACAACGGTTCGTTCGAGCGGCAGCGACGATGTATATGGCAATACTGATGATATCATTACAAGATACACCTTTGATCAAGAAGGTCGAGTTAAGAGTATGTACTCAACCGACTATTCCGGTACAAAAATCTATGGTTCTTCTTCCGGTGTATACGAATCGCAGGATAATGTCAAAAACAATCTTAAAACAACCGTGGTTGTAGGGGGTAGCACTTCAAATTATCTCCTCAATGGCGGTTTTGAGAACTCTACCACCGATGTAGCCGATTATTGGGAAAAATCTTCTGATAATATCCATTATTATTCCTCATATGCCACAAGCGGCGGA
>CAZWZO010000208.1:0-1614 GCA_964638525.1 uncultured Muribaculaceae bacterium
AACAACACTCTCTTCATTATATTTTAAATGCTTTGGTTCAAAGTTTGTAATATAAAGTCCATTTTTATGTAAAAGTTTCATATACTTAGACGCTACATAGAAAAAGTTAGAAAGTTCTTCGTTTGTATTACGATACAAAAGGATTTCTTCAAGTGAAGAAAATTGATTGCTTTCCATATTTTCACCCCTTATTTCATATTAAAACGATTGGCATCAATAATATATTTTGCAGAAATTTGTTCCTCTGACAAAGCTTTATCATATAGCATGAAACTATAAATGCTTCCAGTTAAATTAGAAGAAGCGTTGTTTCCTCCTAAATAGATAGTTGCTGTAGATGTAGGAAGCGTTGTCGTTGTCATTGTAGTAATTAATGCTGAATTTAGATAAAAGCTAAGTGTATTATTACTATAAGTTACAGTTATAAGAGATGGTTTATCCGTACTCAAAATTGTATTTGGATTTAATACAGAGGAAACGTTTTGGCCTTGAAATGCTAAAGCATAATTCTTACTACTATCTAAATACAAACTAGGAAAATTTGAACCATAAATCAAATAAGGATTGGTTCCTGTCTTATTTGGTTTTACAACCATGGATAGAGTGTATTCGCTGTTAATATTTCCAACAAGTGGTACTACTCCACTTCCATTTAACGTAAGTCCTGCATCCTTCCATGTATTACTACCAACAAATGTAGAAGAATTATTATTGTTTCCTGATAAATCATACCAAGTTTTTGCAGTAGCACTCTCTCCTTCACTTGTATTATTTGTTCCATCATACCAAACTCTCAAAGCATCCGTTTCATAGGTTTGATAATTCTCTCCATTTACTAATACTTTTCCGTGAAAATGTTTTCCAAGCACACTATTATCTGCGGCAATGTTTATCCACATTTTTACATTAAATTTTTTTGTTTCACCAGGTTGTAAGGTTCCAGATGAAATTTTGTAAATTTCATAGCCATCGCTATCATACTTTCCTGTTGCTAAAGATTGTAATGTAGTGGTACTTCCACTGTTTACATTTATCTTAATATTTTTATAATCCAATAGATTACTTTTACATTTATCCGATTGTATCATCGCACCATCGCTACCAATATATACATCATATTTCGATGCTAAAGATCCTGTATTGCGAATGGAAAAACTGTATCCTTTGGAAGCAAGGCCCTCACTATCCTCTATAGGATAAGCGCTCTCTAAGTTAATAACACTATTTTCATCTTCCGTATAACTCATTTCCAAAGATCCAATGGAAACCGTATTGTAATCGGAAGAAGAAAGAGAAGTAAACACCGCATAAGCACTTCCACCTACGATTAATGAAACCGCTGTTACCGATAAAATCATAATCATGACTTGATGTTTCATCGTTTTTGAAAAAAAGTAAGTAGTTTTCTTCATGTTTCTCTCTTCGATTTCTAAATTCGTATACTTTTTCTTCTTATTCCACTTTGCCATACAAATCACCGTTTTCCCATTTCTATTTTTCACTATAATTATATCATAAAAAAATATCTTCACAGTACTTTTTTTAATTTTCGTCTTGTCTTTTGAACACTATAGTCTATTTTTTCTATTTTTGTATCCAATAAAATGGCAATTT
>CAZWZO010000209.1:0-1612 GCA_964638525.1 uncultured Muribaculaceae bacterium
GAATTTGATTTGGCTCATGCAAAAAAAAGATTGCATATTGTAGAAGGTTTAATTAAGTGTTTGTCTATTTTAGACGAAGTAATTAAAGTAATACGCGCTAGTAAGAATAAAAGTGATGCTAAGGATAATTTAGTAAAGGAGTTTGCTTTTACGATTGAACAAGCTGATGCTATTGTTATGTTACAACTTTATAGATTAACCAATACGGATGTAGTAGAACTAGAAGAGGAAATGGCAAATTTAGAAAAGATTGTTCGTGGATTAGAAGCGATTCTTAATAATGAAGAAATCTTAAAGAATGTTATGAAAGATGAATTACGCAAAATTAAGAAAGAATACGCAACCCCCCGTAAAACCATGATTCAAGATGAAATAGCAGAGATTAAAATTGATACTTCTGTTATGATTCCAAAAGAAGAAGTTATTGCTATGATTACTAAGGCTGGATATGTAAAAAGATGCAGTTTAAGAAGTTATAAATCTACAGATGAGGAAGCTACTTTAAAAGATAACGATTATTTACTTGGCATGTATCAATTAAATACAATGCATACCTTGTTATTGTTTACAAACTATGGAAATTATTTATATGTTCCTGTTTATGAACTTCCTGATATGAAGTATAAAGACTTAGGTAAACATATTTCTAATCTTGTTCCTCTTTCTGATAAAGAAGAAATTATTTCTGTTTTTCCTGTTTCTTCTTTTGAAAGTGATATGGATATTTTACTTGCAAGTGAAAATGGAATGATAAAAAGAACGAAGATAAGTGATTTTAAAGTTAATCGTTATTCTAAGCCAATTGTTTGTATGAAGTTAAAGGACAACGATCGTTTAACGACAGCTATAAAGAGTAAATATAACGATGTGTTTATCTCTACAAAAAATGGATATGGTTTATGGTTTGATATCAATGAAATTCCAGTTGTAGGATTGAAAACAGGTGGTGTAAAAGCTATCAATTTAAAAGACGATCAGGTTTGTTCTGTAAGTAACTTTAACAGTGAAGAGATTGAATATATTTCTCTTTTAACAACAAAAAGTACAGGTAAGAGAATGAAATTAAGCGAGTTTGATAAATCTTCTCGTGCTAGAAGAGGACTTATGATTTTGAAAGAAGTAAAAACCAATCCTTATAATGTTTTAAAAACTTTCGCATTAGATAGTAAATGTCATATTGGACTTTTAGAAGATACAATTCAAACAATAAAATTGACAGAACTTCCTATATTGGATCGTTATTCTACAGGAGGTAGTGTTACGAAAAAAGAAATTAAGGATGCTTTTGTAGTACACACTTTAGAAGAAGTAAACCAAGAAGAAGAAAAACAAGAAATAAAAAAAGAACCCATAAAAAAACAGGTTTCTCTAAAAGAAATCGATGAACGTTTAATGACTATTGATGATTTCTTAAAGTAAAAGTAAACTTTTTAAAAATTAGGCATATATAGTATTAGGTGGTAATATGTCTAAAGATAGTTTTAAATTATTTGTAAGAAAACATCCAGAATTAATTAAATATGTCAATAACAATCAAATGACTTGGCAGAAATTTTATGATATGTATGCCCTTTATGGAGAAGAGGACAAAGAGGCTTGGAAGGATTATTTT
>CAZWZO010000210.1:0-1580 GCA_964638525.1 uncultured Muribaculaceae bacterium
GATATCATACAAAGCTTTCGCATTCTCATAATTTGCATCTTGTAGATATTTACTATAAATATCATAATCACTTCCTGTTAGATCTAAGTTCTCTTCTATAATATTTTTAATTCTTTCTTTTAAAGTATCATCTGCAACACGCATTCCCATACCAAATTCAGCATTATCTTCAAATAAAGAATTGGCCCAAGGTACGGAATAAGGGGTAACAGGAGAAGAGGCTCCATAAATAGAAGAACAGCCTGTAGCATTAGCAATAACCAATCTATCTTTAAACAGTTGTGTTAATAACTTTAAATAAGCTGTTTCACCACATCCTGCACACGCTCCAGGAAATTCAAATTTTGGTCTTGAAAATTGGCTACCTTTTACTGTATTTAAATCTACACCTTTTTCCTTTGTTTCTTCTAAATAATTAAATTCATTTTGGGCGGTACTCAACTCTTCTATTTTTTTCATTTCAATGGCTTTGTTCCCTTTTTTACCAGGACAAATCTGTTCACAAAGACTACATCCAGTACAATGATCACTAGCAACGCCTATTGTAAACTTATAATCACTTCCTAAAGCAGGAAGCAAAGTATCTTTTACTTTACTAGGAGCATTTTCTACTTCTTTTTCATCTAGTAAGTAAGGACGAATGACCCCATGAGGACAAACGAAAGAACACAAATTACATTGAATACAATTTTTACTCAAGAAACATGGAGCAATTTCTGAGATTTTTCTCTTCTCCTCTCTTGAAAGACCAGGAGCTGTCGTTCCGTCTGGCTTATTTACAAAAGCCGAAACAGGAAGCGTATCCCCTTCTTTAGAATCAATAATTTCAAAAACAGTTTTCTCTGGTTCTTTTTCTTCCTTATATTCCTTGTTTTCTAAATCTATTTCCTTCAAATAATCCAAAGCTTCATCAATAACTTGTTTATTCTTTTCTACTAAGTTATTCGAAGAATAAGCAAACTTCTTTTCTAAACTTTCTTTCATTTTATTAATAGCAAAGTCATATTTAATCATTTTTCCTACTTTAAAAATCACCGTTTCTAAAATAGAACTAATCTTGTTATTTAATCCTACTTTTCTTGCTAGAGAGTAAGCATCAATGGTATAAAATTTTATATTCTTTTCCCAAAGTGTATTTTTGACTTTGTTAGGTAAATAATCTAAAACTTCTTCTTTACTTTTACTCGTTACAAGTATAAAGCATCCCTTTTCTTTTATTCCTTTTAATACATCATATTTTAACAAATAATCGTCTCTTGTACATACAACCACACTTGGATTTTCTACATAATAAGAGGAATGAATTTCTTTATTAGAAAAACGCAAATGACACTTTGTCACACCACCACTTTTTTTGGAATCATATTGGAAGTATCCTTGTACAAAGGCATGAGTATGTTCTCCTGTTATTTTCATAATATCTTTACTAGCGGATACCATTCCATCGGAACCAAATCCATATACTAAAAATTCAGCATCACAAGAAGCAAGATGGAAATCTTCTTCTACTTCTAAAGATAAATTCGTTACATCGTCACAAATACCTACTGTAAATCCAGTAAAGTTGTTTTCATCTAGTA
>CAZWZO010000211.1:0-1578 GCA_964638525.1 uncultured Muribaculaceae bacterium
AATACGGTTTATAGATGCATCCATTAATGTATATGTGGAAAATTCCTTAGTAGCGGCATGCATAATTTTGATCTTTTTTTCTTTTGTTAAATTGTTAAATGTACTGCTTGGCATAATATCTATCCTCCAAATCCATTATAAAATGACAATTTGTCACGAGTCAACAAAAAAGAACATATTTCTATGTTCTTAAGTAGTTAATATTGGCGGAACAGTTTCCTTTCCAGGATGAATTCCAATGTGCTTCTACATATGCTTTCGTATTATCAATATTTATTGTTGTTAGATTGCTACAGTAAGAAAAAGCACTATATTCTACACTTGTTACACTACTTGGTATCGTTATTGAAGTTAGACTGCTACAGTTATCAAAAGCATAATTTCCTATACTTGTTACACTGTTTGGTATCGTTATTGTTGTTAGATTGCTACAGTTAGAAAAAGCATTATCACCTATTGTTTTTACACTGTTTGGTATTGTTACTTGTTTCTTGCCTCCTGGTGTTTTTACTAGTGTTGTTTTATTTTTATTGTATAAAACACCATCTTCTGATGTATAGTTCTTATTATTACTATCCACTTTAATTTCTATTAAAGAAGTACAATTATTAAATGATGAGTAAGAAATATTTGTAACACTAGCTGGTAGCGTTATCGAAGTTAGACTGCTACAGTTAGAAAAAGCACTGTATCCTATACTTGTTACACTGTTTGGTATCGTTATTGAAGTTAGATTGCTACAGCTATAAAAAGCATAATTTCCTATACTTGTTACACTATTTGGTATCGCTATCGAAGTTAGATTGCTACAGTGAGAAAAAGCCCAATTTTCTATACTTGTTACACTATCTGGTATCGTTATTGAAGTTAAATTGCTACAGAAAGAAAAAGCATTTTTTTCTATGCTTGTTACACTGTTTGGTATTTTAATCTCCTCTACCTTTTCGTTTCCTTGAAACAAACCGCTTGGAATGTTTGTTATTCCATCTTCTATAATTATTTTACTTGGACTATATCCCTCTAAAGAATAATTCTTATTGTAACTATCTTCAAACTTAGTAAAGAATTCTTCTCCTGCTTCTGTACCATTTCCTTCTTCATCCATCCATCCTAGTTCCTGTAGATAAGCAAGTAAACTTTCCATATCTGTAACTTTATCAGAATCTTTATTCATCTCTTGTAGTACTTCTTTCGCACAAACATAAGTTACTTGATTGTTAAATTGATCATTAAACTCTGATTCTTGAGAATCGATATAGCTTTGTAAATCATCTAGTGTATTTATATTGCTTACATCTACTCCCATACTTTTTAACACTTTCTTATAATTAGATAACACCTCTTCATTTACAAATTTTAAAGAATCGGATAATCCACTTTTTATTTTACCTTTTCCCTTTATTACAACCGTGTCATTTCCATACATATAGGCAATAACCGATCCATCGTTATTTTCGGATACATCTACTTGTTTTACTAATTTATTTTCTTTATAAATTTGTTCCGCATCTACTCTTATATTTGCTTTGAATACTTTATTTGCTGCTTCTTCTGTTGTGGCATCATAATCAATCCATA
>CAZWZO010000212.1:0-1578 GCA_964638525.1 uncultured Muribaculaceae bacterium
AAATCATAAATTTTATGGTTTAGTTAAAAAGATAGTAGAGGATGAAGGGTTTAAAATAAATGATAGGAAAGTCCATTTTTCTTCTAGAAGTCAAAGACAAGAGGTTACAGGATTAATAATTAACAATGGTAACATTAGAATCAAAAAAAATTATATTAGAAAAATAGAGCAAGAACTTTATTATATAGGGAAATTTGGATTAGAAAATCATATTAAAAATATGGGAATATATAATGCTTTTTATGTTGAACATTTAAAAGGAAAAATAATGTTTGTAAGAGAAGTTGATATAGATAAAGGCAACAAGTTGCTAGAAAAGTTTAATTCTTTAAATTTACAATAAAATTATATTATTTATAAAAAACTATTTAACAACGGCAATTAAACTCACCAGGTGGAGAAGGTGCCGAAGTAGTCTACGCCCTTCGCAATGATGATACGTTGGCTAAGTCTATATTGGAAAATATTGGTAATGCTGGGCAAAAGACTCGTAAATATTATCAAAGAAGATTACCTGAGAACTCTTCTAAGGATTATTACTATATTCTAAGACTTACTGATCCTTTGGAATCTGTACTTGTGGAATATGGTTTTATCGATAATAGAGCGGATGCCTTAAAATTACAAAATAATTTAAATGATTATGTAGAGGGTGTGGTAAAAGCAATTGCTTCTTACTTAAATGTTCCTTATGCTCCACCTGGTAGTAGTAATAATGGTGGTTCAGGTTCTACTTATACTGTTCAAAGGGGAGATACTTTATATTCTATTGCTAGAAAATTTAATACATCGGTGGACGAATTAAAACGATTAAACAATTTAGGATCAAATACATTACAAGTTGGTCAAGTTTTAAGAGTTTCTTCTACTTCTTTACCCGATAATGGAAAAGATGGTGTTTATGTTGTTCAAAGAGGAGATACTTTATACGCAATAGCAAGTCGCTTTAACTTATCCGTGGATGAATTAAAACGATTAAATAATTTAAATTCCAATACATTGTATGTAGGTCAAGAATTAATTGTAAAAGAAACACCTTCCTCCGATTTAGATAATTTTATTACTTATACCGTTAAACGTGGTGATAGTCTTTGGAAGATTGCAAACGACTATAACATATCTGTTTCTGATTTAATATCCTTTAATAATTTAAACAATACAACACTTACTATAGGGCAAACACTTTTGATTCCGAAAATAGATCAATCCACGCCTACTCTTCCTGATAATACAACAACGACTTATACCGTAGTAAAAGGTGATAGTTTATTTTCCATTGCAAAAGAATTTAATACATCGGTTGCAGCTTTAAAAGAATTAAACAATTTAACAAGTAACCTTCTTACGATTGGACAACAAATATTGATTCCAACCAACGATAATAGAGAGATAAAGGAATTTGTCTATACTGTACAAAGTGGCGATAATCTTTATAAAATCGCTTTGGAAAATGATATTACTATCGAGGAAATTGTAAGTAGAAATAATTTAGAAACCACACTTCTAAGTGTAGGACAACAACTAATTATCCCTAAGAACTCCTAAGAGTTCTTTTTTTATAAAACTTGAAAAAATGTC
>CAZWZO010000213.1:0-1578 GCA_964638525.1 uncultured Muribaculaceae bacterium
ATATCTTCAAATTCATCTGCTAAAATGATTGCTACTTTTTTAGTCATAATACAACCTACCTTTCAATTATACTTTAAAACCTAAGTACTATATACACTAGAAAAAGGAAGTTTAAACATAATAGGTTGATTGATATCAGGAAGTTTGTTTTGTAATTCACTTAATGGTATTTGATAACCTAGAATAAGTTTTATAGACAATTTCATAGTAAATTATTAATTGAGTATAGTGTTTGCTTAAAATAAAAATAGATTATGAGCATAACGCTAGATTATTATATTGAATATTTTCTAATAGTATAGAAGTATAAAATTGATCAATATACAATCCTCTCTTTATAAAAAGTTTCAAAAAATCTTTCAGCTTTTAAAGACACAGTTTTTTATCGTTATACTAGATTGAAATTGAAATATTTTGAAAAAAGTATTAATGAGGTTTCGATAACAATAAAATAGTGAAGTATATAGTTATAATAATTTAGGAGGTAAGAAAATGAATAATGTAAAAGATAAAGTTGTTGTGATAACAGGGGCATCTAGTGGTATTGGTGAGGAAACTGTGAATTTGTTATCTGAAAATGGTGCCAAGCTTGTTTTAGGTGCGAGACGTTTAGATAGATTAGAAAAAATACAACAAAAAGTAGGTCATGATAGTGTAAGTATTAAAAAAACTGATGTAACAAAGCCCGATGAAGTAAATGCATTAATTGAAACAGCTTATAATGATTTTGGCCGTATAGATGTTTTAATTAATAACGCGGGTCTTATGCCTCAATCCTTTTTAGAAAAGAATAAGCAAGATGAATGGAATCAAATGATAGATGTGAATATTAAAGGTGTATTATACGGCATTGGTGCAGTATTACCTTATATGAGAAAACAAAAATCAGGCCATATTATTAATTTGGCTTCTGTGGCGGGACATGTTGTTTTCCCAGGTAGTGCTGTTTATTGTGGTACCAAATATGCAGTGAGAGCGATAACTGAGGGATTAAGACAAGAAGAAGCTATAGTGGGTTCAAATATTAGAACAACAATTCTATCTCCGGGGGCTGTAAGCACTGAATTAACAGATCATATTAGTGACAAAGATATGAAACAAGATATAGATGAATTATATAAAAATGCAATTAAACCAGATGCTATTGCTAGAGCTATTAATTACGCAATTAATGAGCCGGAAGAATCTTCTGTAAATGAATTTATCATTCGTCCTAGTAGCCAAAGTTTATAATTTGGAATCTCTTATTTAGTAACTAATTTTAATAAAATACGCTGAGTAGATTATTTTATAATTCACTTAATCTTAAACGATTAATTTGCAAAAGATAGAAGATAAAAGTGATTTTCATCTTCTACCAATTATAGAAAAGCTAAATATTTGGGTATATAAAATTCTTTATTATTATATTTAATTAACAACAAAACACCTTTAATTTATATAGTGACAAAAATGTCAGTATTGTTATTTATCGTAAATAATACCATAATGATAATATAAAAGATAGATAGGAGGGCGTTTTAATGGAATTACAATTAGCAATTGATTTATTAAATAAAGAGGATGCTGCAGAATTAG
>CAZWZO010000214.1:0-1559 GCA_964638525.1 uncultured Muribaculaceae bacterium
AGGATTGTCTACAACAGAAGGAAGGGGTTTTTCATGAGATGTTGCAACCTCTTTCTTCTCTTCTACTGCAAAAGATGTGGTTTCCTTTTCATCGGGAGCATTTAACTCTTCAATATCCAAAGTCTCCTCATTACCCGTTTCTATTTTTTCTAACAATTCTTCTGTTTCTTCTTTTACTGGATTGTTCTCTATATTTTCTACTGGTTTTTCTAAGGGAACTTCTTCAATAGGAACCTCTTTTGTATCTCTTAATAATTCTTCTAAATCTATAAAATTCTTACTTTTGTTTTCATCCTGTGTTGAATCAAGAGTAGGTTGTTCTACCACTGGTTCTACTGGAACTGGTTTCTCTATGTTTGTTTGTTCTACTGTGGGATTAAAAGACGAAATGTCCACAGCCTGTGTTCTTAAAGAATTTACATCTGGTGTATCAACTACATTTTGATTAGCATCATTTGAAGGCACAGAAACATCAACGTTTGGCATAGGACTTGGTTGTATATTAATTTCTGTTGGTTTGGGCATACTTACTTCCATTGGATTTATTTCCTTACTTTCCACATTATTTGTATCTTTTGCCGCGCTGGTAGCTTCTAATCCAGGTAATTCAAAGTTATCGGTAGTTGTTCTTTTTCTAACTTCTTCATCCGTTTCTCTTACAGTCATGCGATTGTTTATTATTTTATGTAACATTTCAATTTGTTCTTCACTCGTTGGTAAAGCAAGTAAGCTTCTAGCGTGTCTTTCCGAAATTTGTTCCTTTAATAAAGCTTCTTGTACTTCGTCTGGTAAAGTTAATAATCTTAATTTGTTTGCTACAACTGGTTGAGATTTTCCCATAGTTTTTGCTAATTCAAATTGCGTCATTTGATCTAAATCTAAAATCTTTTGATACGTTCTTGCTTCTTCTATAGCACTTAAATTCTTCCTTTGTAAGTTTTCTAAAAGTGCCACTTTACTGGTTTCTTTATCATCTAAATTTCGAATAATAGCTGGGATTTTTGTAAGACCCGCTAAAGCAGAAGCCTTGTATCTTCTTTCTCCAGCAATTATCTCATATTTATCTCCAATTTTTCTTACAATTATTGGTTGTATAACTCCATGTTCTTTAATAGATGCTGCTAATTCTCTTAATGCACCTTCATCAAATCTCTCTCTTGGTTGAAAACGATTTGGAATTATATCATCTAAATATAAATAAACAACTTCGTTTTGTTCATTACTATTATTCATAAACATCTTCCCCTCTATTCTATAAAAACCCTATATTAGCATTATACCTTAAATTAATTTTTATTACAATATCTTTTCAAAATAAAAACAGATTTTTTCAATCTGCTCTTACTTATTTATTTTTTATAATAATCAAATTTCTATTTGCGTTTTCATAAGGTAATAAAAATTCTATTTCTTCTATTTTTAAATCCTTATGTTTTGTTTTTAATTCAAAAATTTCTTCCTTTGCCTTAGCCTTCATTGCCACAAAAAGACCATCTTTTTTCAAGGCAGGCATGCAATAAGTATATAGTTTAGATAAATTAGCAACGGCACGAGCAGTT
>CAZWZO010000215.1:0-1536 GCA_964638525.1 uncultured Muribaculaceae bacterium
AACCCGTAACAATACCAGACATATAATAAATTATTAAATATACTATTACAGATATAATTACAATTTGTAAAAAATCATACTTATATTTTTTACGACAATAATCATTTCTAAAGAACAAAAATCCAACAATAAAACATAAAAACCATACTATAGGATTTATATAATTAAAGTATAGATTTGGACTAACTATTAATAAAGTAGGGGAAAGAATCATTGTATAAAAAACAAGTACAAAAAACAAAATAATTGATTTTGTATTTATTTTTAGCATGTTCTTTCCCTCCTTTACCTATTAAACAGTTGTATCTTGTACATATGTTAATGTTAAAGTCATAGTTTGTGAAAGTTCACTTTCCTCAGGAGCTTTGTCTCCTTGTGCATCTGCAGCATAAGTAACTGTTACTTCAAATGTTTGTGTTGCTCCAGCAGCTAAAGTAGCGCCTTTAGCAGGATTTGAAGAACTTAAAGTGTAAACGATAGCATCGTTACTTGCGTTTCCTAATGCTTCTACTACATCGTCAAGTTTTGCTTGGATTGTACCATTATTTTGCACTGTAACTTTGTAAGTAACAGAATCACTTGGTTCTTTTAATGTTGCATTAAAAGTAGCTGTAGTAGATGTAAATGTTGGAGTACCTGCTTCTGCTTTACCTGTAGTACCTGTTGCAGTAATTCCAGTGATTTTTACATTCCATGTACCAGTAATTTCAGCATTACCATTGATTTTTAAAATACTAGATAATGATGCGGCAAAACCTACACCCATAAATACAATAATTGCGCATAATAACCCTATAATTACATTTCTTGATTTTCTTTCTGAACCCATTTTAACACCTCCCTCATTTACTTTTTTGTTGGAAAACAAGCTTTATTCAAACACCTTGTACCATATATAATGGTACTATTGTTCACACGAAATTGCAATTCTTTTTTTTCAAAAAAGACACAAATTTACACAAAAAGGCGATTAAAGCTATAGTTTTATTCGCCTTTTTTCTAAATAATACTGTGCATAAGAACAAGTAGCTTTTACGTTATAATGATGAATAGAAGCATACTTCAAGATTTCCTTCATCAATTTTTCTCCTATTTTTTGCCCTCTTAATTCAAGAGAAACAAAAGTATTTGTAATGATTAAGGTTTTACCAATACATTCGTAGGTAAGAGAAGCAACTTCTTGTCCTTCTTTTATTAAAACAATTTTATTTTCTTGATATTCCAAATTCATAAATAATACCCAAATAAATTATTTTTTAATTTGTGTATATTTTAATTCTCCCATTCTAGAAGTAGGAACGAAGCCATCTTCTGCAGAAATAACATCTTTAATACGATTTACAATAGCGGAACAAGTAAGTTCAACAGTAGAAGGACGAGTAATAACTAAGTTTGTGTCTGGTTCACCATAAATTGTCCAATCGTTTCGATCACAATCCTCTTTACCGTATACCTTTCCAATACATTCAGACTCAATGGTAATTCCTTCTTTCGTTTCTGTTGTAACAACAGCACTCATACCCGTAGCTTCTCCTT
>CAZWZO010000216.1:0-1532 GCA_964638525.1 uncultured Muribaculaceae bacterium
TTGATGATGGCACGTTGAGTGTACCACCGCGTTCAGAAAATGCGCCGGCGATGCCAGTGGTGGCGCAACCGACGCCTGTGCCCGCGCCAGCACCAGCCGTGACACCGGCAAAGCCAGCCCCCGCACCACAGCCCGTGGTTGCCCCGGTTCAGGAAACAGTTGGAACGCCAGTTCGCGTTGTCGAAGACAGAAAGACCGTGACATTTAACCCAGACAAAGCGGTTACGGCGAAACCTGTGGCAAAACCAAAGCCAGCGGCAAAGGTGGCACCGAAAAAGGTCGTTAAACAACAGATTGCCCCAGCACACGGTGGTTGGTATGTTCAATTTGGTTCGTACAGCACCCGCGCGTTGGCCGAGGCCGCACAGCGCAAAATTCAGGCCGGTCATCAGAGTTTATTTGCCGGTAAACAATTTGTAATCTTGGCCGCGCAGTTGCCAAATGGTAAAACAACATACAGATTGCGCATTGCGTTCGCCACGGCGGCCGATGCAAATGGATTCTGCCGTAATGCAAAATCCGATGGTCTGGATTGCTATGTTGCAAAATAATAGGATAAGGGGAATAAGATGTTTGGACGTTTTGGCTGGGCTGAAATTTTACTGATTGTCGTACTGGTTATGATTTTGTTCGGCAGTGCGAAGATACCATCGATTATGAAAAATCTGGCCGATGGTATAAATGTATTCAAGAAAGAAATGAAGACCAAGGACACCCCTGTGCCCAAACCGACCGCGGTGAGAAAGCCGGTAAAAAAATCCCCGGCAAAAAAGCCAGTTAAAAAATAAGTTATACATTATTGGGCAGGCGCGGATATCCGCGCTTGTTTTTTTATTATTAATTTTCTACACTGTTACCTGAATCAACAGGGATGTTGGCTCTGGGACTTGAAAATCCTGTAAGCAAAACGGCGCATTCTTGCGTTGTAAATCCGAACAAACATCGGTGTGTTTTACGCGCCGTGTTTTGTTAACCCGACTGTGTGTATTCCGGTCGGGGGTCTGTGATGATAAGGACATATTTTGTTCAAAAGTCACGGGGTCATTTTTGCTTATGATTTTTCAAATCCCCGACCGCCAATCCTTTGGCGGTATTTCTTTTTTTACCTAATAAAGGAGTGTGAAAATGAAATGGAATCGTACAGCATGTGTCATGGTTGTCGGTGTTGTAATCGCCGGAATTTGCGGGGGTGCATCCGGTGTGTCATGCACCACGGGCAGTTTATGTACACGTTGTTATGGGTATAACGTCACCATTAATGGCCAGATATATTGTGGCAATTTTACCAATGGTGGAACGACGTCATGTTCTGTGGCGGGGGCTGGCACTGCATATAAAATGTCGCCATGTTGTGACAGCAGTTATCATGCGGTGGGTGAACCAACAGGGTGCTATGTTGTGTCGTGTAATGATTTACATGGTATGGTAATAAGTAATGATAAAACGTCATGCCTGTGTGCGGTTGGATATTACGGCAATGTATCCACCGGATGTACGCGGTGTCCGGCATTGGATGGTGTGAATGGCACAAC